>DATFYS010000057.1:0-2573 GCA_035314885.1 Nitrososphaerales archaeon
TCGTCGAGACCCTGGGCTGGCAGAAAAGCAGCTTCTTCTGGGTCTATGTGGCAGAGTCGCTCCCCGCCGTCGCCATACCAATCTTCTACCCGAATCCCCTCTCACGGGTGCTGAACCTCATGGTCCTGTTCGTCTTCGTGCTCGCTGGCCCAGGAATTCTGCTAGGGAAGCTCGCTTCTGACAGGAAGATAATGGGGGCCCACGCCTCGGGCGGTCAGTGGCAAATCGCCTATTGGATGAGCCTTGTTTTCATACTGAGTCTCGGTGTAGTTGCCGTGATCGTAGTAATCTAGGTGTTCGGCTGCGTTGCATGGCCCTTCGACATCTGAATAACTCTGGCGAACCCGGCCAACGGTTTTAAGAAGAAAGAATTCGCTCTGTCCGAAGCCTGATCCATGGAGAATTCAGTTCCCAACAACTATCAGACAAAGTCCAAAGCTCGGGTCAAAGGCGACAAGAACACCCCGCCCGACAAGTTCCTCCCGCTTCTGGCGCAAGCCAAGGAAGTCCTCAGGGGGTCCGAAACAAGGTCGATGAAAGCTAACCTCGACGGCATCATAATCGAGCTAATCACAAACAGCGCTCACCAGGCCGATTTCTGGGCCGAGAACTGGTGGCCCGCTCACGACGGAATCCTTCCTCATGCGAGGATTTACGCCGCCAACGGAGTAGAAGGCCTGGAGCCTTCGGCGTTCTACTGCCCTCCTCTGAACACCGCGCTATTCGTGAACACCGAGTACTACGGCCAGTGCAAATCCTGGGCCCTGGGAATGGCCGCCGCTATCCTCGAGAAGAGGTTCAACACCCTCTCCATTCATGGGGCCACGGCTCTGTACAAGGGAAAGGGGGTCGTGATCATCGCCCCAACCGGCACCGGCAAAACCACTCAATCGTTCAGAATCTTCCTCAACGACGAAGGAAAGATCTGCGGCGACGACTGGGCCTACGTCACGTTCCCGGACCCGATGCCTGACAGGCCAGGGGCCTCTCTAGTGGCAAGGCAGCCCGAGCGTTCACTCTACATGAGGTCCGAGTCTCAGAAGGAACAGGACTGGCTTCGGGCGGTCTTCGACAGGTCGATGAGCGAGAACGTGACCACGAAGAAGGAAGACTGCGAGCACACCGTGGGCGCTGACGGGTGCGTGCTGACCAAGGACAAGTGTGTGTTCGATTCAGGGATGAAATGGTGCTACTACTCTTTCGGAAATTCTCGGGTCCTAGTGAAGCGCGACGACATCCTCGGCCCAGACAAGGTGGTCGACGAAGTGCCGGTGAACCTGGTCGTCCTCCTGCGGCGCGACGACCACAGCCCGCCGGAGGTCAGGCTTTCGCCGGACCAGGCCGTCGACATTCTCCGAAAGGGGGAGTACATGATTCTCCCCGGTGCTGGCCCCAAGGAGAGGTGGGGGACCATCTCTAGCGAGCCCTGGTACAACCCCTACCTTCTCGAGCTTGACAACGGCAGGCAGGAGTTCTTCTTCCGCGCGATGTTCGAGAAATGGCACGTCCCCTGCGTCATCCTCAATACCGGGGTCGAGGGCATTGACGAAAGCCAACGTAGGATACGCTCCGCCCTAGAGAACTCCTAGGACTGCGATTCCTAACGGGCGCGGGCAATCTCTAAGTAAGAAGAAAAGGCGCGCACCGCCCGATGCTGGTCATAGAGTTCATCGTCGTCCTCATCCTAGTGTCAATCTTCGCAGGGATCTTCGGCTCCATAGTGGGCCTGGGCGGGGCCGTGGTAACGACCCCCGTGCTTACTCTTCTCTTGGGTGTGGACGTCCACTTCGCAATCGGTGCCAGCATCGTTGCCATCATCGGGACGTCCAGCGGCGCAGCTTCGACCTACGTGAAGGACCAGATGACCAATCTGCGGGTGGGAATGTTCCTCGAGATAGCCACCACCTCTGGTGCGATAGTCGGTGCAGCCGTCGCGGTGTACGCTGACTCGTTCCTACTGAAGATCGTTTTCGGGAGCATACTCGTCATTTCGCTTGTCCCCACCCTGATGAAGATAGGTGAGGACATCCCGAAGAATCCTGAACTGAAGGGCCTTTCAAAGCGATTGGGGCTGACGGGCGCCTACTCCGAACCCAACGGCACCGTGGTGAACTACAATGCAACCGGACCGAAAGCGGGACTGTTGGGGATGGCAGTGGCAGGGCTCCTATCGGGGCTCCTGGGCATAGGAGGGGGCGCCTTCAAGGTGCTCTCCATGGATCTTGCCATGAAACTCCCCATGAAGGTCTCCACCGCCACCTCGAACTTCATGATTGGGGTAACGGCGGCCGCGAGCGCCGGGATCTACTTCGCCAGGGGTGACGTGAACCCGCTGATCATAGCTCCTGTTGCCCTTGGCATATTGCTTGGCGCCACAATCGGGGCTCGGTTCTTGGTCAGGGCCAGAAACCCCACCATTAGGAAGATCTTCGCAGTTGTGCTCGCATTTGCAGCCCTTGAGATGGTGCTAAGTGCATTTGGGATATGATCAGGAGATGAAAGACTCGCCATGAGAGACTCGGAATCGATAGCCGACATCATCAGCAAAGTCCTCAGGATCGGCGTCGTGCTTT
>DATFYS010000058.1:0-4207 GCA_035314885.1 Nitrososphaerales archaeon
GACGGGGGGATCAAGACGGTCCTTCCTCCAAGGGTGAACCTCTTCCCGTCGCATGGGACTGTCCTGGGAAAGGGGAGGGGGAGGATCGGGGTTGCCCACGGCCACGCCTGGCCCTCGGAGGAGGCCGTCGCGACCAGGAATCTTGTGATCGGACATTCGCACTTCACCTATGAGCTGAAGGACGCCCTGGGGGCCAGGTCGAGGGAGCCGGTCTGGGTGAGTTCGACCTACGACGTCGCAGAACTGATGGAAGCGGCGGGGTACGAGTCCAAGGCGAAAGGAGAAGGGAAGCTGACGGTGATGCCCCCCTTCAACAGACTGGTGGGAGGACAACCGATCAACAGAAGCAAATCCTTCGAGTTCGGACCCGTTCTCTCTTCGAGGTCGGTCAGCCTCGAAGGGGCCGACATCTTCCTGATGGACGGTACTCGGGTAACCTAGCCGACTGTCGTTGCCCGGGCCTCAATCACGTTGTTGATGAGGCGCTCCAGAGACGACTCCCCCACGGCTCCGACGACCGCTTCCATCGGCTGGCCGTTCTTGAATATCATGAAGGTCGGTATGGAGAAGACCTGGAACTTCGAAGAGAGGTTGATCTCCTCGTCGACGTTCACCTTCCCGAATATCACCCTGTCAGAATATTTCGCGGCCAACTTCTGGACAACAGGTTCCATGGCGAGGCACGGGCCGCACCAGGACGCCCAGAAATCAAGAAACACAATTGGATGATCCGAAACCAACTGGCCAAACGTATTCTCGGAAACTTGCACTGTTGACATATCGATTGAAATCATCATATCGAATCGAGAGATAAGCATTTTCCCGAAAGACGATTGGCATTCGGTTCCTTGATGACGAACGAGATTTAATATTGGCAGGGTCTGCACAAAGCAGGCAAGTGCTCTTCGATTCGATCAGCAAGAAGCTGGGCCCAGAGTGTGTGACCTCTACCAGCCTTCGTCTGGCGGCCGTTGCCATTATCATTCGGGACAGGGGTTCGCCGAGCGTCCTGATGATCAAGAGAGCAGAGAGGAAGGGAGACCCCTGGTCCGGGCAGGTGGCCTTCCCCGGTGGGAAGATGCAGGAAGGAGGTGAGACAGCTCGGGGCACCGCAGTCAGAGAGACCTACGAGGAAGTGGGCATAGACTTGGGCAAGTCGGCGGAGTTCCTTGGGTTCGCTGAAGCGACAGTGACCCACAACGGGGCCATGGAAGTCGTCCCAGCAGTGTTCCTGCTGAGGCAGGATGTCCGCGTCAACCCCAACCAGGAAGTGGCCTCTCACCGCTGGATCGAGCTTGAAGAAATGCTGTCCTCAAGCTCGAAGTCGGTCTACAGGCTGAATTTCGAGGGGAGGAAAGTCAACATGCCAGCCTACTCGGTGGGAGACTACACGATATGGGGGCTGACCTACAGAATTGTTACTTCGCTGGTGGGCTCCGACCCCACCCCAGGGCCCTAGTCTACGACTACGATTCCCTTCATGACTGCTGGATGGTTGCTGCAGTGGTAGCCGTAGGTTCCAGCCTGGTTGAAGGTGCATGTGAACTTCTGGCCTGGGGGGAGGTTGTTGGACCCGAAAAGCCCCTGGTTCGAAGTGACCGTGTGTTCCGTGTTCCCGTCGGGGGAGTATAGCCATTGAACGCTTTGGCCAGGCGAGATTGTCACGTTGCGGGGATTGAAGTAGTAATCCCGGATGGTTATGGTGACGGTTCCCGTGGCCGACTGGTTGTTCGTGCATAGGACTGCTCCCACAGGGGATGTCGTGAACGAAGTCGTGGACGAAGTCGTGGACGAAGTAGATGAGATGAGGGTGGAGGTGGGAGATGAAGACGACGGTGGGAGAGAGCTGGAAGAGCTCGTCGTTGTGAGCGTTGAGCGTGAGGTGCTGGTTAGTGTCCCCCCTGAACTGGGGGCGAGGACGAAATAGGCTACCCCAACTGCCACCAGCAATACAAGCACAGCCACCACCCCGATCTTGCTTGAAACCCCGAGGGAGGACATCAAGGATACGACGGGACCGGGAATGTTAAGGATGTTTCAGAATCCAGGGAAGATTAGCGAATCCTAGCCGAAGTCGGCCTAGGCATTTTCATTACCGTGGGTCGCCCCACCCGCTGCCCGGAGCCTGTTGGTCTCCCCCAGCTCGTAGGGGAAGACTATCCACTCATTCACCACTTCCAGGTAGTAATCGGGTTCGGTCTTGCTCCACGGCTTCTTGAACATTACAGCGATCTCTATGACCGCCGGCTTCATGTCTGTAAGGTATTTCTTGAGAAACGCCGTCGTATCGCCCTGGTCAACGAGGTCGTCGACCAACAGTATCTTCTTCCCCTCTATCTTCTCCGTAAGGGTAGAGAGGATTCTCGGGGGAGTCCTCTTGCCGATGTCGTCGTAGGATTTCACGTTGACGAAGTCGATCTTGACGTCAAGATGATCTGAGACGACCATTGCAACAGGGATGCCGCCTCTCGCAATCCCCACAACGAGGTCGAATTTCTTCCCGGTGGCGCGGACCTTTTCCCCCAGGGCATCTGCCAGATTGCCGTACTCAGACCAGCTGACATATCTGAAGCTGGGCATCATTCCGGCCGTCCGGCCAAGTGTAGATAACTCTTCGAGATAGAATTGCCGCGGAAATGCGAAAGACGACCAAAGTTGAGTTGGTCTCAGATGGGCCGGCCCAGATTCGAACTGGGGACCCTGGCGCGCGGCTGCGTTTCGCCGTGTAAGGGCGACGTCCTAACCATGCTAGACGACCGGCCCGAAACCCGGCGCCCTGCAGATTGCTATTAAGCGTTGGAAGGTTGCCTCCCGCTGAATACATTAACAGGTCTTGAGCAGGTCATGAGAGGAGTGGGTGCAACCGATGAAGATAGTCGCGGTCAGGGCCAGGCAGGTGCTCGACTCCCGCGGTAATCCCACCGTCGAAGCCGAAGTGATGACCACCGGGGCCGTCGGCAGGGCGAGCGTCCCCTCAGGGGCGTCGACAGGAAGACTGGAAGCATTGGAGCTCCGCGATGGCGACCGAAAGAGGTTCCATGGCAAGGGAGTCGAGAAGGCGGTACTGAACGTGAACAAGGTGATCGGCCCCAGGCTGAAGGGGATGGACTGTTCCGCCCAGAGGAGGATTGACGAGCTAATGATTCGCCTGGACGGCACCCCCAACAAGGCGAAGCTCGGTGCCAATGCGATTCTGGCTGTTTCGATGGCGACGGCCCGGGCAGCTGCCAATGGGGAGTTCGTTGGGCTCTTTCAGCAGCTGAAGGACGCCCGGACCTATACCTTGCCCGTCCCGATGATGAATGTGATCAACGGTGGCATGCACGCGGGGAACGGGCTGGCAGTGCAGGAGTTCCTTGTAGAGCCCGTGGGTGCGAGGTCGTGTTCAGACGCCATAAGGATGGGAGCGGAGGTCTACCAGTCGCTAAAGCGGGTCCTAGCTTCAGAATATGGGAGAGGGGCCATCAACGTGGGCGACGAAGGCGGATTCGCACCTCCGCTGAGCAAGACCGGAGACGCGCTGGACGCCATCAGGGATGCCGTGAAAGAGGCGGGATATGGGGAGGGAGAGGTGAGGCTCGGGATGGATCCTGCGGCGTCTGAATTCTACAACCCGAAGACAGGCGCCTACAAGATAGACGGTAGGCAGATGACGGCGGTCCAACTGGAAGACTTCTACGTTGGACTGTGCGACGAATACGATCTCCTCTCGATAGAGGATCCTTTCGAGCAGGACTCGTTCGAGGCTTTCTCATCCATAACGAGGAGAATCGGGCGGAAGGTGAAGATAGTCGGGGACGACATCTACGTGACAAACGTGAAGAGGATGCGGAGAGGAATCAGAAGCAAGGCGACGAACGCAGTGCTCATCAAGTTGAACCAAATCGGTAGCGTGTCCGAGACGGAAGACGCCATCGAACTGGCGAAGGATGCAGAGTGGGCCGTTGCCGTCTCGCACAGGTCAGGGGAGACCGAAGATCCGTTCATCGCCCACCTTTCTACTGCGTTCGGTTCCGATTTCATCAAGGCGGGAGCACCTGCCAGGGGAGAAAGGACCGCCAAGTACAACGAACTGCTGAGGATAGAGGAACAGTTGGGGACGAGGGCAAAGTACGCCGGTCCTCGCTTCGCCTAGGCCGCGTCAGCCCACGAGCACCATTGCAACGCCCAAATTCGAAACCCCCACGACAGACGCGCTGCCTGGAGC
>DATFYS010000059.1:0-4436 GCA_035314885.1 Nitrososphaerales archaeon
CGTGGGAATCGTTGGTCTTTTCGGGCTCCTCGCCTGGCTCCTTCTGTTTGCAGGAGACAGGCTGGGGGCCATCTTCAGTCTCTCTCCGCTTCATCTGACCACCCTTGGGATCTTTGCCATCATGACGTCCGCACTCGTCCCGACCATCCTCGCCAGCGTAGGGGACAGGGCCATCCTCGAAGGGCGAGGCTCAGCAATGGGATTGTACAGCGTCATGCTGGGCGGAGGCACTGCTGTGGGGACGCTGGTTGCAGGAGTCGCACACAGGAGATCTGGCCTCACCGGCATCTACGAGGCTGGGATCATACTATTCATGACGGCCTGTCTGGTGAGCCTGGCCCTCCAGATCTGGGTCAGAAGCAAACGCTAGCAAAGCGTTATAGTTTCAACGGTTGGCCGCCTCATTGCTGCGGGGGTCGCCCAGCCTGGTCAACGGCGCGAGGCTTAGGACCTCGTCCCTCAGGGGTTCGTGGGTTCGAATCCCACCCCCCGCATTGTCTTCTACGGAATGACTCTCTCCTGGAACCTCTCAGGGGTCGGGCGGCAGTTGATTCAAGCCAAGGTTTTTCCATAAGACTCCGCATCCTGCTCAAGGCTTGGCAGCCACGATTCGGGTAGGCGTATCGGGTTTCAGCTACCCGGCATAGAGAGGCAAGTTCTATTCCAAAGAAGCGAAAAGCGAGGACCTGCTGGTCGAGTACGCCAAGAAACTCGACAGCGTCGAGATTAACAGCTCGTTCTATGGAGCACCCCGAGAGGACACAATCAAGAATTGGGCAGGAAGGACTGAAGTGGACTTCAGGTTCGCCTTCAAGGCGCCACGCCAGATCACGCACATCTCGAAGCTCGGCCCGGGATCGGTCGAAGCTGCAAATCGATTTTTCAAGAGTCTCACTCCATTAGGACCTAGGCTGGGGCCAGTCCTGTTCCAACTCCCTCCCTTTCTGAAGCGTGATTTGAAGCTCCTAGAAGGATTCCTCGTTGCGACCGGCTCAATCGAGGGCCGGGTCTTCGAGTTCAGGAACGAGTCATGGATCGACGAGGCAACCTACGAACTCTTACGACGACACCGCGCGGGATTCTGCATCGCTGAGACCGAGGATTTGGAACCAGAGTTCCAGGTGACCTCGGAGGTCGCCTACTTCAGGCTGAGAAAAGACGCCTACGACACCAAGACCATAGAATCTTGGGCGGGACGCATTGCCAAGGTGGCTGTTGGAGCCACAGAGACCTTCGTTTTCCTTCGCCATGATGAAACTGGAGAGAACGCGGTCTTGGCACAACGACTGGCTCAAGGGCTAGCTTAGTGAGAGGGTACCGGTTGACTGACACTCCTGGTCTTACTCGACAGCTGGCAGTTCACTTGCGGGTGAGCCGGGGACGGAACCCGTCCCGAAGGTGTCAGATGGTCTGAGGAACAACAGGTAGCTGATGATGATGAAGTCGGCCACTATGGCCACATGCATGATTGTGCAATACACGCAGATGGCCTTAATCAGTATCACCTCAATGTACACGAGATACGGCACGAGTATGATCCCAATGAATCGCCAGCCGAACAGCGTCCTCATGGATAGGTGGCTCAACCTATCTGAACCAAATGCGATGAGGTAAACCAGCGCCAGATTGACCAGGAAGTAACCAAGGGCCAGTAGTTCCAGGGGGACTCCGAAGATCGTACTGTACGGACTCCCCAGTACCGCATCGCAGTCGAAATGAAGCCCAAAGAAAGTTCCACTCGGACAGAACGGCGGTGTCTGGCCCATCGAGTAGTAGACGATTAGTACCTCGGCGGATGCTGCGACGCCTACCACAGACATAACCATCAGGATAAGAAGTTTCAGCTTGCTAATCCTCAACTTCATACCTCCGATTCATCACCTCGTGATGCTTGGCCTTTCAGGTGCTACCACCAGGATGTTTGTCGCAACACTTGGCCCACCCAAGGATAGCGCAACAGGACCAAGCTGATTGATAGGGCTCTGCTGGCAGACGTTCGATGGCAATCCTCCCGTGAGCTTGCAGAACGTCGCCGTTAGTACGTTGGCTCCTGCCTTGACTAGCGAACCGAGCGAGTCTCCGCTGTTGATGCTCGCTATAACCTGGGTCCAGTTCTTGCTTCCAAAAAGAGGAGTGAGGTTGTTCGTGGTATATCCAGTGGGCAGCAGGGCACCGGGCGTGTAGTATTTCCCTCCGAAGTCGGCAAATGGGACCCCGCCGCCGATGCTAAGACTGTTGAAGATGCTTTGATAGTTCGCAGGCAGAGTCTGTAGAGTATTCCCAGCTCTGTCGGCAAGCTCATAGGGGGCGAACACGAGGTAGTTGCTCTGGTAGGTGCTCCCATGGAAGGTGAAAGTGGGATAGTCCGTGCCGTCCAAGCTGGATGTCATATAGGCGAGGTTCGTGAAGTTGCCAAAGCGCATGAGCGCCAGAACCAACGACCACCTCATCTCTGCACAATATGGGCATCCCTCCTCACCAACGTAGAGAACCACCGGCTTCCCGATGGAAGTGAGGCTCCCGGTGGTGTTTCGAACAAGCCCGTCTAGGGCCGCTCCCTCAGCGCCGTAAGGAGGCGCCGAAGCTGCACTGAGTCCGACCATCGTGGATGAAACTACCGGCTTGTTGTCGTAGGCGTCCAGACTGCTTGGAAGGCTCAGATAGTAGGCGCTGACCGCGAATATCGCGATGAGGAGCACCGCAACACCGATTATCATGAGTCGTCTGTTTCTCTGCCGCCTCTTCACCCTTGCACGCATGTTGGATTGTCGGGCTCCATCGCCAGACGTTCATAAACAATTCCGGTAAGCCGGGGCGCCATTCCAAACGGCATGAATGCGACGCTAACCCTTTTAGCACCTCAGGAGACCTTCGGGTGAAGGCTTTCGCAGGTGCTAGCATCGAGATTTGAGCCCAGGGAATACCAGAAGAGGATTGCAGAGACCGCCGCCTCGACCAACACCCTGGTCGTCCTGCCGACGGGGCTCGGGAAGACCAACATAGCCATACTCGTCGCTGCCGAGGTGCTGAACAATCGTCCAGGCTCGAAGATAGTGATCCTCGCGCCTACGAGGCCACTGGTTCTGCAGCACTGCAGGACCTTCAAGACGGAACTCAATCTCCCCGAGGACGCCTCCGTGGTCCTCACGGGGACCGTAGAGCCAGGGGAAAGGGAAACGCTCTGGCTCAAGGCAACCGCGATATTTGCAACACCGCAGACGGTCTACAACGACGTCAAGAACGGGAGGATCTCCCTGAAGGATGTTTCCCTCGTAGTCTTCGACGAAGCGCACAGAAGTGTCAAGGACTACACCTACACGAGGCTTGCCAAGGCGTACACCGAAAACGCTCAGCATCCGCTCATTCTAGGGCTGACGGCGTCTCCTGGAGCTTCCAAGGAGAGGGTCAATGAGATCAAGAGGAATCTCTTCATCGAGGCCGTTGAGGCCAGGACCGAGGATAGCGACGACGTCAAAGGGTACGTGGAACAGACCAATATCGAGACCATAAGGGTCAAAGTGCCTGAACGGTATTACGAAGAGAACCTCAGGCTAAGGGAGCTGTACAATGAGAGAGTGAAGAAGCTCCTGAACGGTGGGTTCCTGAGGAGCAACAAGGTATCGAAGAAAGCCCTTCTTGAGGCGAGGACCTCCATCTCTGCTCGTCTCAAGGCAGTTCAGGCGAGCGGAGGCCAGAAGGGGTACATCTACGGAGCGATCCTCAACCAGGCCCAGGCGGTGGCAATACTTCATGCCCTGGAAATGATAGAAACGCAGGGCGCCTCTCCCCTCTCGAGGTACCTTCAGAAGCTCAGGCAACGACCAGACAAGGGTAAAGCCATTACCTCCCTCCTGAAGGATCCTAAGTGGGAGAAGGTCGAGCAAGAGGCGGATCGACTCGCGACGATTCCCCATTCCAAGATGGAGGTCCTGCCGACGGTCATCAAACGCCAGTTCGATATCAAACCAGACTCCAAGGTGATAGTCTTCACTCAGTACAGGGACACGATCGAGGACATCGTCGCGGTCATGGCAGAGAAAGGCTACGCCGCGAGAAGGTTCGTGGGCCAGTCGGACAGGGAGGGGAGCAAAGGGATGGACCAGGCTACGCAGTCAAAGACCCTGGAGCAGTTCAGGAACGGTGAATTCAACATCCTGGTAAGCAGCAGCATCGGCGAGGAAGGACTGCACGTCCCCGATGTCGACCTGGTCGTGTTCTACGAAGCAGTGCCATCGGAGATCAGGTACATCCAGAGGAGAGGAAGGACCGGAAGGACGGGGGAAGGTCGGGTCGTGATACTGCTGGCCGAGGGAACGGTTGACGAATCATACTACTACAGCACCCTCTTCAAGGAGAACAGGATGAAGGAACTCGTCGCTTCGGGGACAGAAAAGCGCGGAAGGAAGAAGGGGAAGAGCCCGACCCTGATGGACTAC
>DATFYS010000060.1:0-10988 GCA_035314885.1 Nitrososphaerales archaeon
TTTATCCATACTTGCCAGAACGCCACCGATGCCCGGGAACGAGGGAAGAAATTCCGGAGAAACGAGTCCAGCAGGAGATTGAAGGACGAATGAAAAACCAACCATTCCACCAGCGGAAGATTAGGTTACCCGAGACACCAGAGTTGGACTACGACCAGCTGAAGAGCAGAACTGTAATCGCCCTAAACAAACTGGGGCATCAGAAGTTCTCTACGGAACCTGGAGGCTATTCGCTTGAGAACTGGATAAGAGGCGTGAACATCTTGCTCGACGAATTCGAGGTGAAAATGGGCGAAGGAAGGCTCTCATCCGATTACATCGCGAAGCGCCATGAGCTGAACGATTGCATCGCAAGACCCGTCTCCACTTCCTCGATCGACGAAAGCATCTCCGACCTCAGCAAGAATTTGACTGATGTCCAGGGCAGAATCAACGCAGGGAGAGAGCAACTAGTTTCAAGAATCGCCGAGCTCAAGAACGAGCGGGACAGATGTTCCACCGAACTCGTGCAGGAGCAAGAAAGGATTTCAAGTCTGGACACGAACCAGAAGCCCGACTCGTTCTTCAAACGCCTCTTCGCCGGGAGCTCGAAAACGTTAGAAAAGAACTCTGAATCGAAGGTCAAGGAACTCGAGTCAAGAATTGGAGCCTTGTCCGACGAGATACCTGGACAACAGGGACTCCTCAGGTCGTTTGATCAGCATTCCCAGGAGTCTCCGTTTGCCGAGGACTGGAAGACACTGGAATCATTGCAAACAAGACTGGAGGCCCTGGAAAGTGAGAGGTTGGAGAAAGTGCAGCTTGTCAAGGAGCGAGAGGAAATCACAGCCTCGATTGCCGACTCAATATCAAGGATGCCTCCTTGAATGAACGCCGTTGAGACGTGTTGCGGGTAGAGCTGCCTCTCTTCTGCGTTTCATCGTCTTCCTCGATGCTTACGCCTCCTCCACACCTTCATCGCGACTATGTCGAAGAGGATCCGCCTGTAGTTCATCGTGATTGACCTCGCGAAGAACGGCCCTTCCACATTCACCCGCCGCAGGTCATACTCGCTCGCCTCGTGGAGGTCGAACCTCTCGAATGACAGGCAGTCTTCGAGGTACGGCTCGAGCCTCATGATGTCAGGGTCCACCGCCACCTCCTTCGGTATCTGCTCCTTCTTCGAAGCGAGCAGCAGGTCGTTCAGGGCCCCCCTTGCCGCCTCGTAGTTCTTCCACGCCTCATCGACGAACCGCACGAATATGCCGTTCGCTGCCAGCCTGGTGGCGAACGCCCCGTCCCTGTCCTCTGAATACTTCCTGAGGAGGTGCGCCTTGACGTTCAGCTCGTTCGACCTGTCGAACCCGTACAGCAGCCTGCACGCGACGTCTTCCATGTCCGTCCTGTAGGCGTGGTTGAGGGAGTCCCCGAAGGCCCCGCTCGCGAGGAGGAACCTTGCCATCTGGTAGTCATCGGAGATCAGGGCGTCGGAGATCATGTGCGCGAAGTCGGGCTCGTAGGGGATCTCGCTCATCAGGAGCCCCTTCTGCGTTATCCTCCGGCTGCGGCGCTCGATGGCCCCGATGTCGGCCAGCCACTGCTCTGCGAAGGCGACCTCCCTCTGGTCCACCCTCGACATGAACTCCAGCTCTGAGAAGGCGAGGCCGTACTTCGACATGAGGAGGACGAGGTCGAAGGGGGTCTCGGACTCGAGGTCCTTCTTCACCGGGGTCGGGCTGATCTTCTTCGGGAGGGGGGTGTCGGAAATGACGACGGCACGACCGGGCTTGAAGCGCCCTATCCTCCCCATCATCTGGAGCAGCGCGTTGTTGTCCAGCTTCCTGTACCTGAGCGTCTTCTCCCCCAGCTTGTCCTTACTGTCTATCACTTCGTTGAATATCAGCACGTTGTCGACGTAAATGTTCACCGACGAGGCTATGACGTTGGTCGCGAATATCCTCAGGTTCCTGTCCAGCTCGGCCTTCTTCTGTATCTTGTTGACCTCCGCTCCCTCTAACCCCCCGTGGATGTACACCCCGCCGTAGCTTCGGGCGAACGTCTCGACCAGGCGCCTCGTGGGGAGGAAGACCAGCCACGACTCGTCGCGGGGCTGCGTGTAGAGGTAGCGGGACGCCATGTCAAACATCTCGTCCACGTCCTTCGCGAGCTCGACCTCCGTCCTGACGGGGAACCTGCGACCGCCGAGGGTGTGGAGCTTCGAAATCCGCAGGAACGACATGAACTCCCCCGGGTCGATGGTGGCGCTCATCACCCGGAACAGGTTCCCCGCCTCTGCCCCCTGCTTCCTGGCGAGGGACATGCACAGCTCGAGCTGGGACGTCATCTGGTGGCTTTCGTCGAAGTAGACGGAACAGTCCGAGACCGACCCTTCGGCGAGCATCCTGAGCAGGACCCCGTCGGTCACGATCTTCACCTTGCCGCCGACGTTGATCTTGGTGTCCTTTGTGATGACCGATAGCTCGTCCTTCACCTCGGGGTGGAGCGCCAGGAGGGAATAGTACAGGGCGTTGCAGGAGGCCCTCGAAGGCTCGCGGACTAGGATCTGCCTTTCTCTTCCGCACAGCTCGAACTCGTGGATGGGGACGACGGTGCTCTTTCCCGTCCCCACGTCGCCTATGATCACGAAATGGTCGGCGAAGTCTATCGAGCTGATGATCGAATTGATGGGGAGCGCTGCCCTTGCTTCCTTGCTGGCTTGAAGCTCCTCCACAGGCGCGGCCTGCTCGACGGGGCCATCGACCTCAAATTGATCCTCGGCCATGGAAACTCAGGAACCCTCCAAGGAATCCCGAATGGGACAGGGGACATAAAGGCCACCATGGGCAGATGTCAAGGACAACAAGCCGTTCTCGGGAACCGCGATGAACTCTTGGACGGCTAGAGTCTCTCCTGGAACTTCTCCCTTGGGATGTCGCAGTCCTTCAATATGACATCCAGCAATCCGACACCGATTTGCTTTGCCGGTACGGTGACATAGATTGTTCCGTTGGTCAGGGTCACATGGCTTCCTTTCTGCCTGACAGGGGTAAACCCGAAATGATTGCAGAGAATCTTGATCAGTTTCTTTCCGTCAATCGGCGAAAGTTTCGCCAAACTAGCGAGCTACGGCTTCGATGGCTTTCTCTCTGACTGCCGACAGATGGAGTTCCAGGGCCTCCGCGAAGTTCCTCCTGGCAGCTTCAAGTGTTTCTCCGACCGTGTAAACACCAAGGGCGGAGCATGCGATGGCGTAGGAGCCGTCCTTCTCCTTAATCACCCTCGTCCTCACGTCCCTGAGCTTAATCGACATGCTTGAACACGAATGTCTGCTGCTGGCTCTTAAGTTTTGGTCGTCTGGTATGACGTGATCGGGGCACCTAGCTGAATGTAGTCCAGTTTCGACCCCAATCCTAGAGTGAGGTATTCTCGGCCGAGGCGCAATGAACCTTGAACGGCTGGCAGTTACCCAATTCTTCCGAGCCCGGATGCTTCGGACGACCTTACAGCACGGCTTTGATCTTGCCCAGAAACTCCTGGTACCTGGGGTCGCCCCTTGAACCAGCGAACAGGGGGCAATAAATGGCATACACGTACTGGACGGTGTGCTGCTCCGTGGCTCTCATGATGTACGTGAAGTATGAGTCCAGGTCTCCCAGAGCATAGTAGATGAATGCGATGTCGTTGAGCGTGGTGGACCCGATCCACTTCGCCTCGATCTGTTTCAATATCGAGAGGGCTTCCTCCCTGTCCCCCGCGCGGGCCGCCATGAACCCCTTCATCCAGGTCACCCAGCGGTGGGAGGGGTCGAATGTTGCGGCCTCGGAGTGGTGCTTCTTCGCCTCCTCCATGTCTCCCTTGTACAGATAGTACTCGGTCATCGCCCTGTGCGTCCCGGCGGGGGCAAGCTGCAACGTCTTCTCCCAGTGCCTGAGCGCATCCTCTTCCCTTCCGATGTAGAAATACTGAAGGCCCAGCCGCTCGATGTACCGGGGCCTCGCCGGGTCCAGGTGGTAGCAGGCCTCACTTTCTCTGATTCCTTCCTCTTTGTTCATTTTCAGGAAAGACACGTTGGACAGGACGAAGTGAGCTTCCGGAAGGCTCGGGTTCAACTCGATCCCCCTTCTTGCCTCCGATTCGCTTCCCCTGATGTCGTCTTCCTGGAACTGCACCCTTGCAAGGGTGGCGTGGGCCTCGGCCAGCTCCGGGTCCAGCTGGATTGCCTTCTTTACTGACAGCTCCGCCTTCGGCATCGCAAGCTCGTGTGGCTCATAGCCGCCGTTCACAAGCTCTGTGTAGCACTCCGCAATTCCGGCGTAGGCCTTGGCGTAGGACTGGTCGAGCGCCACCGCCTTTTCGAACACACCGAGTGCATGCCTAAGCGAAGGCTCGGTGTTTTCTCTGACCAGCTCCCTCCCCCGCAGATAGTAGGTGTAGGCTTCCGTGTTCTCTGTCGGCTTCTTCTCCAGCACCCGCTTCTCGGAGTCCACCAGCCTGACCTTGAGCTCCGTCGCCACCTTCTCGGCTATCTCGGACTGTATGGCGAAGACGTCTTCCAGCTGCCTGTCATAGTTCTGGGCCCAGAGGTGCCCCTCCGACGGCACGTCGATGAGCTGAGCGGTGATCCTCACCCTGCTCCCCGCCTTCCTGACGCTCCCTTCGAGCAGCGTGCCTACGTTCAGCTCCTTCCCGATGTCCGATGCCCCCTTCTGGGACCCCTTGTACTTCATCACCGACGTCCGCGCGATGACGGTGAGCTGCCTGACCCCTGAAAGCGAGGTGATCAGTTCCTCTGTCATCCCGTCGGCGAAGTATCCCTCCTCCGGGTCGGAGCTCAGGTTCGTGAAAGGAAGGACAGCCACGCGCTTCTTGTCAAGGTCGGCTCTGCTCGACTCTCCCTCTTCCCACGGCAGGACCACACGGAAGACCTCCACCGACTCCCCCACGTTCTTCAGGTCCTTCTTCCCCAGGCTGACGAACTGGAAGGCGCCCTTGTTCTTCACGTGGTCGTGAACCTGCTCGCTGATGCAGACGCCTCCCGGAGGTGCTAGGGGCTCGATCCTGGAGGCGACGTTCACGGCGTCTCCGTAGACGTCGTTCTGGCTGTGGATCACGTCCCCCAGGTGGATGCCAATCCGTATCATGATCCTTCTTTCCATCGGGCGGCTGGAGTTGAGCTCGTGCAGGGCCTGCTGCATGTCGAAGGCGCACCTGACCGCTTCGAGGGCGCTCCCGAACTCCACCAGGAACGAGTCTCCGATGGTCTTCACCTCCCTCCCCCCATGTTGGGTGAAGAGGGGCCTCACGATGGTCCGGTGCTCGTCCAGCAGCTTCATGGCAAGGCCTTCGTCTTGCCGCGTAAGGGCGGTGTATCCCACCATGTCGGTGAACATTATGGCCGCGAGTCTTCGCTCGCCTTCTGACAACTAGACTCTTCGCGATTACCCTGGGGATAAAATCCTTTGCGACCTTCAGGGCTTCGTTCACTTTCCACCGAGTCTGACGAACCCACCCCAGGCAGCAAGCCCAAAAGATGTCTACGGATGCCTATCGTCCGCAATCAGACAATGACAAAGAGGGAAAGGGAGGAGCACACGAAAGTTATCGAGAAGGTCTTCCTAGACCACAGTCCGTTCCTAACCTATGTCGGATCCGAAAGGCGGGACTAGCGCCTTTTCAAGTACCCTCGCCCGTTGTGGCCTGTGCAAGAGACCAAGGAGATTACCTCCTTCGAAGACCTGATGTACTTGAAGCTCTAATGAAGCATGAATCGCCGAGGCGCAATGAACCCTATGCGCAGCGAGAAACCCCTTCAAGCTGGAAGCTTATGTTGACCTTATATGACCAGACGCCCTTTCTTCCCGCTCGCTTTTGAATAGACCTGCGAAGCTTGACGGAATAGATCATCTAAACATAAGAGTGCGTGACCCGGCAAGATCAAGCAAGTTCTATCGGGAAGTCTTCGGCATGAAGGAAGCATTCAGCGAAATGCCAAGGGCAATATTCCTCACCTCTGGCCACGACCTCTTGACCCTTGCTCGAACTAAGAGAAAGCCTCGGAGCGGAGGGATGCACTTCGGTTTCTCCGTAAGGAACAAGCTCGAATACGACAAGTGGAAGTCATGGCTCCAAAGCAAGCACGTCAAGATGATGAGCGAAAGAATGGAGGCGAGCGGTGGAGGCGTCTACTTCAAGGATCCCGACGGATACACGATAGAGATATTCTACGAAACCTAAACATCGAGTCACCATTGGCGGAGGCGCAATGAACCCGTGCACAATGAGGCTAGCGAATCCCACAGCGCCGGAGAGAAACTTCGGATTTCACTATCCGAATCCTAGCTAAAATCCGGTCGGATCGGTGACCTTCTTCATTTCAGCTCTGTGGAGTATCATCTCCTGCAACGCGTCTTCGAAGTCTGCTCTCTCGATGGCCTCTGAGCTCGAGTCGCCCTTCACGGCCCTCCTCAGGACTCGTTTCTTCGCCTCGTTGACCAATTCCTGCAGATCAGCTCCGGTGAACCCATCAGCTCTCCTTGCGATGTCCTCGACAGAAACCCCGTCGCCTAGCTTCACCTCCTTCAAGCCCACCTTCAGAATGGCCAGTCTGGCCTTCTCGCCGGGCATGGGTATTGCTATGTGCTTCTCGAGCCTGTTGGCCCTAAGTAGTGCGGGGTCCAGGTCCTCTGGCCTGTTTGTAGCGGCGAGCACCCAGACTCCTTTCAATTCCCTCACTCCGTCCAACTCAGTGAGAAGTTGCGTCGTAACGGGAATGTAGGACGCGCCCAGCGGATTGGACCTGTCAGGGGCTATCTGATCTATCTCGTCGATGAATATTATCGCAGGTGCGTTGTCCTTGGCGAGGTTGAACAGGTCCTTCACCTTCGTGGTCGCGTTCGCAACCCCCTCTCTCGAAAGCTCGCCGCCAGTCACGACGAAGAAGTTGGCAGAAATCTCTGTCGCCAGAGCCTTGGCGAGCATCGTCTTGCCACACCCGGGTGGGCCGTGCAGCAGGACGCCCTTGACCGGCCGCATCTTCATCTTCTCGAACAGGTCTTGCCTCAAAAGCGGAAGTTCGAACGTCTCTTTGAGTTCCTGTTTCACTCCATCCATGTCGCCGATGTCGTCGAATCTTACGTCCGTTATCTCGGATTCCCACCCCTTCCTTATTCTTCGCTCCCTCTGAACTCCACCCTGAACTTTTCATACTCCTCAAGCATGGATGAATCGATTGAAGGGTGGGTATTCTTGATCGCTGTCTCCAGCACCTCCTGTGTAATCAGTGTCCCCTCCTGCTTTGACTTCAGCTTGTCATAGAATGCGCCTGCGAGCACCTTGTTCACGAGCCCTTCGATGTCCGCTCCGGTGAATCTCTCCGATTCCTTGGCGAGCTTCGCAAAGTCGATGTCTGGAGCCAGTACTTCCCTTCCGGAGAGGTAACCTCGGAAGATTTCCTCTCGCGCCCCTTCATCCGGAGGCCCCATGTAGATCACCTTGTCTAACCGACCAGGGCGCAACAGCGCCCTGTCAAGGACGTCTGGTTTGTTCGTCGTCCCCACCACGACAACATCGTCATCCCCCTGGAAGATTCTGTCCATCTCCATCAAGACGATATTGAGGACTTTCGGGGTGATATCATCTCCCGTGTAAGAATCCCGGGCCTTCCCTATGCTGTCGATTTCATCTAGGGCGAGGATGCAGGGGGGGTCCTGCACCGCGTCGTCGAAGACCTCTTTGATCTTCCGTTCTGACTCTCCATACCACTTTGAAAGGAGTTGGGCTGGATTGACCTCCACGTATCGTATTTCGAGCATCGAGGAAAGTCCTCTCAGAAGGGTGGTCTTGCCCGTCCCTGGAGGCCCGTAGAGCAAGACACCATGCGACACCTTCACGCCGAACTTTCTCGCCTCCTGCTTGTGTTTTATCGGCAGCCCGACGGCCTTCATCAGCTCCTCTTTCACGTCGGTTACACCCTTCGTCCTCTCCCAGAAGTCCTTCATCTCCCTGGACTTTGCAGGATTGTCCTCCGTGATGATGCCCTCCTTCCGGTCAAATTCGATTGCCGCCCTCGAGGCCGAACTCGGGAAGAGCGCCGTCGCGGTCGCTAGGCCGGGAAGTCTGGGCCTCGTAGCCAACGCCGGCGCCAACAGGCGATATCCAACTTGAAGGGTAATGGCCACCAGTGCCGCCAATAATGCGGCCGCAGCTGACCCGAAGACCAACCACGATCCGAACGCGGAGACAACTGCTATTACGACCGCGTCTCCGATTGGACTGTCGAGCGCCGACCGAGACATCAGTTTCTTTCCCTCCACGTCGAGGACGATGACCAGGGCGCCCACGAATCCAAAGTACACCGGAACATAATCAAACAGTGAAGCGATTGGATTGGTGGAAGCGCTCGCGCCGGTCCCGAAGACGAGTACAGCAAGAGAGGCGAACGGTTGGCTTTGGGTCAAGGAGGCGAAGTTGGGGAAGATCGCCCCGTACGAACTGAAGGGCATCTGCAATCCTACCTGTGCGGAAACGAGATAGAACACTCCGAAGAGGGAGAAGGTCACCAGAAACACGAGACCAGCCTTCCAGCCTCTGCGCAGCGACATGAAGGCCAGCGCCGGAATCGCGAGCGCTATCGCGAGTGTTCCAAAAGCGAGAAGGAACCCAATGTCCAACCCGGCGATTCCCGCCAGCCAATCCGCGTCGGCCGCGAGCATTGCGGCCAGAAGCAGGACCAGCGCCACTTCGGAGAGCTGGAATGCCTGAGCGCCTTGAGATTCGTTCCCTGCGTAGAACCAGTAGATCGGCAGAATCATCGAAGCAGCGAAGATAAGGCCGGATGATTTCGGTCTGAAGTAGGTCAGCGCCGCCGTCCCCGCGCTCACCAGAATTATGAAACCAAAAGCAAGAGAGCCAAGGACGCTCAAGGCCGCGAGGGTGAGTACTCCAACCAGCACAGACCCGACAGGCGAGGACCTCTTCGCCGCAGCCCTCATGTTAGGACGCCTTGGGCGTCGCCTGTTCCGACCCCAACCTGGAACCTGAAGGAACCAGGCATTATTTAGGGGGAACGGGGCCTGTCCGCCAACACGAGCAACAATTGATCATGGGCAGATTCATGTCAGGCGGATGCGCAATGAACCCTGTGCACGGCAAGTAACGGCCCACGACTTAATAATCAAACGCAGGATCACCAGACCGTGGATACCAAGAAGCTGTTTTCCGTCGCAGTAGAGTTCGGGAGCATCGCACTCTCGGTCTATGGGTTCGCCAGCGCAGTGTTCTGGTATTGGATATTCCTTCAATCGCCTCCAGCTGAGAGCGTCAGTTCCAACGCCATAGTGCTTCAGGGCGTCCCTCTTTCTCACATCATCGAGAGCCTCTTGACGATAGCTCTGGGCGGCCTCGTTCACGCCCTTCACAGGGTTTTGCCAGAGATTCGCGACCTATTCGAACGCGCCGAGCGGGATGTTGAGTCTGCAGCAAAACGCGTTTGAGTTAGCTCTCGGCAAACGCTGGATGAGGCATTCCCGGCGGAGGGCACAATGAACCCTACTCACGGCAAGAAATCCCGATGTAATACACCGCGGACTCGCAGTGGGGCTTAAATATCAGTGTAATAATGTTATAACGTGATGGCTCAGGTATTCGAAGGAAAGGTCCGTAAACTAGGGAATTCGATGGCCGTGATCATCCCCAGCGACGTGCTTTCCGCGGCAGGCGTTCACGAAGGGGATATGCTGAAGCTAGCCATCCCAGTCCCTATTGCCAAGCGCAAACGGGTCTGGAAGAAGGTCGCCGGCATCGATGCGGGATTGCCTCCGTTCTCCAGAGAGGAGCGCGACAGGGTAGACGACTGGTAATGCTACTCGACACCAGTGCTGTGGTCGCCATTCTCACTAGCAAGAAGGCCGCCGACAGAATAGGCAAGGAAATCGGAGACTCTCAGCTCTACGTTTCTCACATCCAGCTTGCAGAGCTCGCTGACTGGGCAACCAGGTCCGGGGCTCCCGCGGCAGAGAGGGTCGATGCCCTCGAGCAGATGGCAAGCGTGGCACCTCTCACTAAGGAAATCTGCCTGGAAGCCGCTGCAATCAAGTTCGCAAAGCGAAAGAAGGGTTTCTCAGGCTTCGGAATCGTTGACGGAATTGTCCTTGCCACAGCTCGCTCCTTGGGCCAGAGTCTGATCACATTCGACGCCGATTTTGTCGGCGAAGAAGACTGTGTGGTCCTGCGATGAGCTGACTCTCGCTGGTCGTCCATTAGTCGGGCCCCAAAGCTAGGATGAGGTATTCCCGGCGAGGCGCAATGAACCCTTCCGAAGTGCTCAACGGCACTGAATAGGTTTATCTCGAATCCGTCCACGCGAAGGCCCGATTGGTCTCCACCGGGGTCCCGTCGTTGGACCATATCCTAGGCGAGGACGGCTACCCTGACAAGTCATCGATCCTGGTGATTGGCCCTTCCGGGATTGGGAAGGAGGTGCTAGGGTACTGGTTCATCCGCACGGGTCTGGTTCAGGGAGACTACTGCCTCTACGCGACCCGCAGGTCTGTCCCCGACGTACTGCGGGACTTCAAGGGATTCGGGGTTGGGACCGAAAGGGTTCCAGAATGGATTGCGAGTTCCGGTTCCCCCGTCCGGTGCGACTTTCATGACCCCACTTCGATAAGCTTCAACATAAAGGAGGCCGCCCACAGAAACAAGAACAGGCGGGTCCGGGTCGCCACCGACCTGCTCTCTCCCCTGCTCGTGCTGAACTCGGTGGAGTCCATGTTCAGCTACTGGTCCCAGCTCCTGGCGGACCTCAAAGAACAGGACTCGGTGGCGTTAGCCCTGGCCGAGTACGGGGTGCATCCCCCCACCACCTTGGCCACCATGGAGCAGCTCTTCGACGGAATCATCGAGATGAAACTGTACGAGGAGGGGCTCAACGTCGTTCCTCTGATCCGGGTGAGGAAGATGCCCGGGATCCCTCCGCTTCACGGCTACTTCCGATTTTCCATGTCACACAC
>DATFYS010000061.1:0-3934 GCA_035314885.1 Nitrososphaerales archaeon
TCGCCCATCTCCTCGGCCTGATATGCCAGGAGCGACCTGGGAGCGGTACCGTTTGGTTCGGCTACCTCGATTTCGAGGTCGCGTCCATGGCGCGAAGCCCTGACCTTGACGTCAGCCCTCTCCGAGGTCTCGAGGAATGAGTAAACCGCGGAAAGGCGCCCCACTTCCTGTTTGGCTCCATCGGGGAGGAAATCGGCGAACTCCTCCATCAGTGAATCGGCCATCCGCCCTTTCCGTGTAGCGATCACGACAACGGCGGCTTTCAGCTGCTCCCGGTGGGTGAAAGAACTGTCTTCTTCGACGAGGGAAAGGAAGTAGCTTCTCAGGTTCACCGACGGCTGTGCCCGAGAGACCAGCAGGTAAGCCTCTGCGAGCAGGGCGGCTTCCCTCCTTCCTATCAGCCCGACCTTCTCAAAACCGAGCTGGTTCCCCTCGGAAGCCTTGTGAAGACGCCTGGCTGAATCCGTGACGAACCGCTCGACCTCAGCCCTTGGGTCGCGACCAGAATGGAACAACTTCTGATTCCTTAGGTACATGGAGAGGGTGCCCTCCCTGAGCCCATAGGAGCTGACCCTGAGCTCCCTGCTCCCGAGGTGCCTCATCAGCATCTTCACGACCAGGGCGCCGGCCGCGATGGAGTCAGACCTGTTCCCGACCGCGTCCACCTTCTCCAGTTCCCTGCGCGACTTCTTCAGCAGGGACTTGCTCATCGCGTTGACCGACCCGTAGGGGATGCGGTAGGATTGGACCTTGGCGAATGGGTAGCCGTTGAGTTCCTGGTCGTACCTCGCCATCGCCCTGACGGTCCCGCCCACTCCCACCAATGTGGCCTTCCTCGAGGTCTGTGAGGCCAGCCACTTCGGCAGTGAACCGGCGATGCGCTCTTTCATCTGCTTGATGGACTGTTTTGAGAACGCTCCTCCGTCACCTTCGAACTCCATCGATATGCGCAGCGACCCGAGGGGGAGGGAGGTCGTCTTCCAGATCCTGTAGCCAGACGCGCAGGCGATATCGAGGCTCCCTCCGCCCAGGTCGAAGAGCACGACGTTGGGTTCCGGGGCGAAGCCTACCGCGCCCGCATACGAATAGAGCGCCTCGTCCCTCTCGGAGAGGACCCTGAAGGAGAGCCTGGTACCCGCGCGCACTTCCCGGAGGAACTCGTCCCCGTTCGAGGCCTCCCTGACCGCGCTCGTGGCGACGGGGAGGACCGTCCCAACCGATTCGAGCTGCGCTATGTCCCTGAACGTCTTCAGATAGCCGACGGTCAGTTTCATCTGAGCTTCCCCGAGGTAGCCGGTCTGGTCGAGGCCTTCCCCGAGCCTTACCTTGAAGGCGTCCTGTCTGTACGGCCTGAAGTTCCCGTTGCGGTCGACCGTATAGCAGACCATCTTGACCGAATTGAAGCCGAGGTCGATGACGGCCGCGTTGGTTCTGCTAGCTTGGCTGTTCATTCTCCAGCCTCGCTAACTTCAGGGCTTCTGCTCGGAGGATTGGAGCCATCGTCTGCTCGTTCCCCTTCACGGCTTCATCTGTGCCCTGCGCTCCTGTGCGAACCACACACAGACATGGTATCTTTTGGTGTCCACCACCACTGAGGGCATAGGCGGACTTCGCTCTTCGAAGGAGAGAGTATGACCTCGGCAACAGGTAAATCTCCAGCTTGATATTTAGTCTCAGCGCAGAATCCATACCACTGCGGAAGGGAGTAGGTCGAAAGTGACCAGACCTGGTCCCCAGGGCCGCGTTCAATGTGGCCTGTATGCGGGGGTTATGTTTTATCCGTTCTCAATATAGAGTATATTCTTGTCGGGGTGAAATCCGTAGCCTACGCGAGATGTCCGAGGATCCTGGGGCTGAGGAGCCATCTAAGCTCGCCCTTCGCCGCGGGGGAGAAGGTCGTCACGCGGATCCGGATCAGTCCGCCCTTCTTCAGCAGGATTGCGCCTTCACGGGTCCCCGTCATGGTCGCTACAAATGCGGTGAGAAAGGGTTCGTGCCCCACTATCAGGACCTTGGGGTCGTGGCCCAGCGCCGCCAGCTTCGACCTCAGCGCCGATTTGTCTCCTTCGGGTCTCAGTTCGTCCCAGGCCTCGACCTTCACCTTCTTCTGGGTCTTCGCGACAATCTCGGCGGTCTCCTTCGCTCTCGGAAGGGGGCTGGAGATGATGCGATCGAACCTGAGGCCGAGCTTCCTCATGGACTCTGCGGCGGTCTCTACGTCCTCCCTTCCCTGGCTTGTGAGGCTCCTGCCACGGTCCCTCTGGGGGGTCGGGAGAGATTTCCCTGCTTCGCCGTGCCTGAAGATGTACAGGTCCAATTGCGCAGCCGGTAAACGGCCAATCCGCCTGGAGATAAACCATTTTGGTTGTCTGGACACCAGCAGACGCGGAGAAGGGTTGCCAGAGTCGAAGGATATGTGGTCCTTGTCCCGGGGACGAAGCAAGGGCAGAACGTCAGGATAGAGATCACACAGGTCTCACAGCGGTTCGCATCTGCACAGGTCGTAGAGACCTCGCAGGCGACTGCAGCCCCTGAATCAGCGGAGGGCAGCTAGGTCAGGGTCTGACCTTTCGGTTTGGTTGGTTCTATGAATCAACCACTCCTTTCTTTATTGAGCGTTGTAGTCCCTGGCTGCTCATTGCCCAGTCAGATAGGCAGTCTAACACTTTCGCAGACCTGTCGATTTGCATTGGCTAATCCACGGTTCGCCTTAAACGAAGTAGAGATTCATTCGTGTGTGATGACCGCTGTTGCAGAGGGCACCGCACAAAGGCAGCAGCTGAAGGCTGTTAAGTCGATTTCATTCGAGTACGAAGCATCCGGAGAACTGTCTTCGCTCTTCGAGGACTTCCGTTTGATGTGCAACGACGCGGTCAGGATTGCAATCAGCGAGAGGCCAAAGAGCAAGTTCAGGCTCATCGAGCTTGCCTACCCGCGGCTCAAGGAGTACGGCCTGCACACCCATTATGTTCTTTCCGCTTGCGAGGTCGCTTACTCGGTCTACAGCAACAAGAATAGGAAGTCGGTCCCGTACATAAGGAAGGCATTCCTCAAACTGGACAATCAATCGTATCAACTCAATCATCTGATCTTGAGAATCCCCATAATTCCGCGGCGTTTCATCTACTTGACACTCAGGGGCTCTGACCACCACACCTCCTTCATCGACGACCCGAGTCTGAAGAGGGGCTCGATCGTAGTAACGGAGTACTCGGTCAGCATCGCCTTTTCCAAAGTAGTCACGCTGTGCGTACCTCTAGGATACGAAGGAGTAGATCTGAACGAGAGGAACGTGACTATCTCAACTACCAATGGTCACGAGCGCCGATTCACAGAGCTAGCAGAGGTTGCTGAAATCAAGGAAAGATACAGAGAGATCAGGGCCAAGATAGGAAGAAAGACGAGGCAAGACAACAGGATCGGTAAGCAACTTTACGCCAAGTACGGCAGGCGGGAGAGGAATCGCACGGTGCAGAGGATACACACAATCACCAAGGAGATTGTCGATTACGCGAAAGAGAACAACTTCGGAGTCAAAATGGAGAAGTTGGCCGGAATCAGGAAGCTCTACAGGAGGGGGAACAGACAAGGGAAGTCTTTCAGGGCCAGGATGAATTCCTGGGTCTTCGGAGAGACCCAGAGGCAAATCGATTACAAGGCGGCATGGCTCGGCGTGCCCGTCTTCCGCGTGAACCCGAGAGGTACATCCCGAAACTGCCCGGATTGTGGCTCCCGCGTCGCACCTCTGCAGGACAGGAAGCTCTACTGTCCAAAGTGCGACAAAGTGTGGGATAGGGACGACCTGGCGTCGAAGAACATAATGGCCTGCGCGGTTCCGCAGGCTCGGCCTCCCAAGGGAAGCGATGAGAAGGAACCCCGAAGGCAGGAGGACGCGGGTAATCCTTTGAGCAGATGGGAGGAAGCGAAACTTGGC
>DATFYS010000062.1:0-2401 GCA_035314885.1 Nitrososphaerales archaeon
AAGAGTGACGAGCCATGGTCTCAGAGTGAACCCTAGGCGCTTGTCTTAGATTGGGCGCTGGACGTCAATCTCCGAGTTGACCGAGGTCAGACCCACGGAGGACGACTTGGAAGTAGCCGAGGCCAGCATCAGGTTCGCCATGGAGAACTGCCCGGTCGAGGGGGTCCTCACGCACGACGATGGATCATCTGTATCACTTGACGAGCTCCAGTCCCTGATGGAGAATCTCCAAGGCCACGAAGGGACATTCGTTGCTGGATCCAGCCTTGGCGTAGCGTTGGCAGGTCAGCTCAGGATAGTGATTGACTATGCAAGCGAGAACTGTCCTGTCGAAGGCGTGACCCCCTTTCACGACGGCAGACGAATCTCGGGAAGGGACATTGTTGCACTGGCCGAGAAACTAAGGCATCAATCTTGAGAGTGAGCGGGCAGACCGCGGGGAGCCTACTGCCTTATCATGGTAAGGAGCATCTTGAACTCCCGGGTCGCCCTCACCGAATGAGGCTTGCCAGCCGGGAGAATTATTGCCTCGCCGCTCTTCATTTCATGTTTCCCGCCCGCGATGGTGACAAGAGCTTCCCCTTCCAATATGTAAAGCAGGGCATCGTAGGGAGCGGTGTGCTCGCTCAGTCCTTGGCCTTCTGCGAAGGCGAATAGGGTCACCGTTCCGGCCTTGCGGCCGATTACGGTGCGGCTCACCACTGAGCCCTCCTGATACGAAATGAGGGAGCCGAGACTGTGCTTTTCGGCGGTTGCAAGTCCGCCCCTTCTACCCGGAACATCTGGATCCTGCATCGAGGTCAGCACGAGCCTCTGGGCAGAACACCCTAATAATCCTCCGCGCGCGACCTCAAAGCGAGTGAATCCCAGTTCTGAAGCAGAAGGGAAACTGAGCAGTGGCCTACCGGGCCTCGACACAATGCTCGACGGCGGTTTCAACAGAGGGAGGGTGGTCTTGGTTCTAGGCGAACCAGGGACCGGGAAGACGATAGTCTGTTCACAGTACCTGCACCACGGCGCTGCGGTCGAGGGTCAGATGGGGATGTTCATTGGCATGAACGAACCGAAGAGCCGGATGGTCAAAGAAATGGAGGCATTGGGAATGGACTTTGCGAAGCTCGAGAAGGACGGGCTTTTCCATTACATTGACGCTACCGACGTGAGGAAGATCCCTGAGACGGCGAAGGTCGGCAGAATCGCCGTTGGGGGAAGAGAACTTGGGTTGGTGAACCTGCTCGACACCATCCAGGACGCCATCGCCAAGTTCGACCCGGTGCGGATCGCCGTCGATTCAATGTCGGACCTGGTTTTCCGGTTCCCCACAGTGGAAGAACGGCGCCCAGTGGTCCTCGACCTGATTGAGACGCTCCAATCGACTTCGGCAACGAGTCTGCTAACTAGCGAACTCCAGTCGACCGGAGAGGAAAGACTGCTTCAGCCAGAGGAGTATCTCGCCGAAGGGGTCCTTCTGATGAGAACCCTTCGAAAAGGGGTCAGGACGATGCAGATACTCAAAATGCGAGGTTCGAAGGTGGACACTCACCCGAGGCCCTATGTCATAACAGGCAAGGGACTGGAGATTCTGGCCACCGAGGAAGTCTATTAGCGTTCGGCTGGTGTAAGGACACAATGGATTTTGCCCTCGTTCACATTTCCGATTTTCACCTCCGCACCTCGACCCAGGTCCAGACAGACAAGGTTCTGAGTTCCCTCGTCAACGACCTTCCCGACCGCATGCAGTCTCTCGACCTTCCGACCCCTCATATCGCACTATCCGGCGACCTCGCCTACGGCGGCAGAGAGGAAGAGTATGCTCTCGTCGACCACTTCGTGGACGACCTTGTTGACAGGCTCCATGCCCGTAGCACAGTATTCTGCGGAGGGAACCATGACGTCAACTGGTCGCTCCTATCCCCGCTTAACGGGGATCTGATGAAGGGAATGGTCGAGAGGGGCGGAAGCACCACCGCAACCGAGGAGAAATTCGGGAATGGCACAGATCGGGAAACGCTGAAGGCCGGGATGGGCCCGTACTACTCGTTCCTTGAACGCCGGGGGATCAAGTCATCTCCAGGGATGTATTACATCAGGTCCTTTCCCGTAGCGAACCTGAAGTTGAACTTCATCAGCCTGAATTCCGCGTATCTGTTCAGCAGACAGTACAACTACCACGGATACGTCGGAGCTGGCCAGATGTCGGCTGCAGAAGCCGAGATCGAAGACCTAGGGCCGGCCACTTTCAATGTCACGCTCGTCCACCATCCATTGGAGGCGATTGTCCCTCTCGCCCAAGAAACGACCAAGAGGCGCCTGTTTTCCTTTTCTGACATCATCCTGAACGGACACGTCCATTCTCCGCGGGTCTCGGTTGAATATACAGGAAAGATGCTTGGCCGGTCAA
>DATFYS010000063.1:0-5207 GCA_035314885.1 Nitrososphaerales archaeon
CCCCGTGCATGAGATTGTCCAAAGTCCGGGATTCCAGAGGTCACTCTCGCTCCGCCGTTGAAGCACAACCGTTCCGGTGCGGCGCAACACCAAGACTGCAACAGCGCGGTGCAGCAGGCCTTTCGCCAGGCAATCGCTAAGCCTTGCGGAGCCGATGACGAGGTCGTCATCGTCAACCAGGTCGACTTCCTCGAGGCCAGGCAAGCCCTTCGCCTATCCCTGATGCCGGTGAAATATCAATGCTTATAGCTCGAAAGGAAAGTGAGCCAACGCTGGCTCAGAATTCAGAACAAAGCCGTAACTCGGCCGACTTCTCGATCCTTGACCTTGATTCTCCTGAAAAAGTCAGAGGCGAGGACATCAGAAGTAAGTGTGGCTGGTCTCCCTACGAAGGGAAGGAGTTCCCTGGGAGGGCCAGGTGGACTGCGGTAGAGGGGTAGTCATTGCTCGAAGACTACGAGATGGTTGTCTAGGTGGCTGCGGGGGTGTCACCGGCGGGGCGAGGCGGGCTGGTGGCTGTAGTAAACTCCTTCTGGGTCCGCCCCGTGAAGTAGACAAGCACGATGAGCACGACCAAGGCGATGAGAAGGATTCCTATTGCGAACTGTGCGGGAACGTAGGCGAACAGAGAGACGCAGGTCATGACTATCCCCCACACAGAGTAGTAAGTCCTGTCCTTTGCTTCCACAATGACAAAGGCAGAGACGAGTGTCCAGAGCCCCGCTATCAGGAACATCGTCGAGAAGAGATACTCAACGGCCTGGAGGGTGAACAGGGCACCGAAGAAGCCGAAGAAGTAGGCAGCGAGCGAAAGAAGTATGCCTATGGCAACGCCGATCCCCCACGAAGCTTTCATCATACTCGGATCTGCCGAATGGGCCATTCTATCCCGCTATTAACGCGTTTCATCCGAGATACCCTGCTGGTCGGGGAAACGGTCCGAACTGTTTCTCGTAGGCGTGCACCGTCCTCAGTAGTCGCGATTCTTCGAAGGGTCTAGCTACCAGCTGCACCCCCACCGGCAACCCTTGTGCATGTCCCGCGGGAACCGATATTGCGGGGAAGCCTACCATGTTGAAGGGGAGGGTGAGGCTGTTTAGGGCGATGTAGGTTTCGATTTCCTTCCCCCCGACTTTAGTGACAGTTTCCCCTACCTTCGGTGCCGTCGCACAGGTAGTCGGGACGGCGATAAGATCCAGGCTCGCCATCGAAGTTGCGAATCTCTGCATGAGCGATGGCCGAGAATTGACTGCGTTGACGTAGTCGACTGCCCTGATGTCCCTGCCCTTCTCCATGAGGGTGCGCACGTCCTCTCCGTAAAGCTCCGGGACGGAATCCAGCCATTTCAGGTGGAAGGCCGTGGCCTCCGCCCTGCGAATCGGGACCCAGTTCTCGGAAGCTTCATCCCAGCCGTCCAAGACTGATGTCTCGACACCGCACCCAATCTCCTTGAGTCGCCCGACGAATGAATCGAATGACTTCTGGATGTCTGGGTCGACCCGGCCCTGGAACGCGTTCTCGGGGACGCCGACCCGCTGAGGCTGGAAAGGACCGTCAGATCAGAGAGGTAGTTCGGGACCGGAGTTTCCACGGTGGTGGGGTCACCTTCGTCGTGACCGGCGATGGTTTGGAGCATGGCGGCTGCGTCCCAGGCACTCGATGTGAGAACGCCGACCGTGTCGAACGACGGAGCGAGTGGAATCACGCCTAGTCGGCTCACCCTGCCATAGGTGGGTTTGAGGCCCAGGACCCCGCAAAGTGCGGCGGGAATGCGGACTGAACCTGCGGTGTCGGTGCCCAAAGCGGCAGGGACCATCCCTGAAGCCACAGCGGCCGCCGAGCCCCCGCTTGACCCCCCCGCTACCCTGTCGAGGTTCCAGGGGTTTCTCACAGGTCCGAAGTGGGGGTTGTTGCTGGTCACCCCTGCCGTGAATTCATGCAGGTTAGTGGTTCCAACTAGGACCACCCCTGCGTCTTTCAACCTCCTTACCACTGGAGAATCATAGGTTGCGACGTTGTTCGCGAGTATCTTCGACCCTGCCGTGCATTTGACCCCGGAGATGTAGATGACGTCCTTGACTGCAATTGGGACACCGTCAAGTGGACCCAGTGGGCTCCCAGATGCAAACCTTCGTTCGGCCTCCGCGGCCGAAGTTCCTGCCGACACGGTGAGCTTAGTGATGAAACAGTTGAGCGAGGGGTTCCTCTCGTCAATCCTACGCAGGTAAGACGCGGTTGCTCCGGCGGGAGTTAGGGTTCCCGAGCTGAACGCTCTGTGAAGTCCGGCTATCGTTGTTGGGAGCGGGCCGCCCTGGACGCCTTCGGTCAACCTTTCGGCCCCGTCACTGCCACCTGTGGAAGGCCGGGTGGTCTTCTCTTACAGCGACGAATAGCCCTGACATGGTGGCAGTCGGCACGCCGTGGGAGGACACTTCCCCGTCTACCTGAACCCTGTTGCCTTCAACCTTCGTCGGCCAGGCCTTCAGATGCAATGGGCCCCTGATTGGCGTGGGTCTCAAAAAGCGGACGGTGTATTCCGCGGTGACTGTCCCGGGGGGACGCGCAAGTCCTCTGGTTTTCATCAACGTGTATGCAGCGGTCCAGTTGCCGTGGCAATCGAGCAACACCGACAGGATCCCCCCGCTGGCGAAATCGGAGAACGAAGCGTGGTAGGGTTCGGGGGTCCAGCTAGCCACAACTGAATTTCCTCTCGGGAAGCTCTTGATCTTGAGACCTTCAGGATTCTTGGGGCCGCAGCCGAAGCAGACACCGTTGGGAGCATAGCGGTCTTGGAGACTTGGTTTGGCTTTCAGAATTCCACCAGGAGGATATCTCCGACGGAGGGATGCGATTAAAGGATTCGGTGAAATCTTGGCCCCTCATCGTCGTTGCCAGAATCGAGAAATGTCTTCTCACCTTAAATCAGCGATTAGGCCAAAGTCAATACGCATGAGGGAAAAACGGAACCTCGAAAAGAGGCACCTACCCGAATCGGTATACGAGGTCTGGCTCCACTCTCAAACCGCCGCAAAGGAGGAAAAGAGGCACATGAGTCCTGCCGAAGATCTTTACGAGGCCTGGATCAAACAGCGGGTGAGCAAAACCCTTGAAAGGCCACAACAGATCCAAGTTCACGAGCGGCATAGGAAAAGCTCGCACAAGGGCCCACACATCGACTGGATCCAGTGGAACTGAAGAGCACTAGTTACCGCGGACGGCCTCAGCCAGGCGTCTGTTAGAGCGTATCAGTCCTTCCAGCCTCGGCTTTCCCACCTCACTGGCTTCGAAAGTGACTCTTGCCACCGGATGCTTGATGCGGATCATCCTTCGTATGTCCGAGGGAGTTCCGAGGACGACCGCGTCGCAGACTACCGAGTTAATGCTCTTTTCCAGCTCCTTCAGCTGGGCGTCGCTGTAACCAAGGGCTGGTAGGACGTCCCCGAGCTGGGGGAACCTCTCGTAGGCCTTCCTTATCGATCCGACGGCCTTGTCTTTAGGCGAAACGAGCTTCCCCCCGGCAGCCCGGGCGGCTACAGCTCCTGCTCCTTCTGACAGCCCTCCGTGAGTGACAGATGGGCCGTCCTCGACAACCAGGACCTTCTTGCCCTTCACAAGCTCTGGCTTGTCGAGCACTGCTTCTGAATTGGTCCTCAGTATGGCGGCGCGACGGTTGAGCACAGCGCAGGTCTTCGCCACCGCCTCGACGTTCTTCTTCGGCGCTACGTTCACCTTGTTGATCACTATGATGTCCGCCATCCTCACGTTGGTCTTCCCGGGATAGTAGCTCGCCTCGTCGCCCATCCGCAATGGATCGACCACGGTTATGTTCAGGTCAGGCCAATAGAAGCTGAAGTCGTTGTTGCCTCCGTCCCAGAGAATCACGTCTCCCTCCTTCTCTGCCTGTTCAAGGATGGCTCCATAGTCGACTCCTGCGTAGACAACCATGCCGTTGTCGATATGCCCCTCGTATTCCTCCCTCTCTTCGATGGTCGCATGGTACCTGTCGAGGTCTTCGTATGTCGCGAACCTCTGGACAGGGATGGAGAGGTCCCCGTAGGGCATTGGATGCCTGATTACTACCGGCTTCAGCCCCATCTTGCCTATCATCTTAGCAACCATTCTGCTTATGGTGCTCTTTCCGGCCCCGGTCCGGTCGGCTACGACCGCGACTACCGGCTTCTTCGAACGAAGCATGGTTGCGTCTGGCCCCAACAGGTGGAAACTGGCCCCGTTCGCCTGCACTTTCGAGACGAGGTCCATCACATAGGTATCTGAAACGTCGCTGTAGGCGAAGTAGACGTCTGAAACCATCTTAGCGCGGATCAGCTCTTCAAGTTCCTCTTGCGGCACTATCGGGATTCCTTTTGGATACAACCTCCCGGCGAGAGACGCAGGGTAGGTCCTGTCGGCGATGTAGGGTATCTGGGTGGCGGTAAAAGCCACCACGTTGTACTCAGGGTTGTCCCTGAAGTACACGTTGAATGTATCGAAGTCGCGTCCCGCTGCGCCCATTATCACGGTGATCTTTGCCATACAGAATCCCTCTAAATCAGGCCGTCCAAGGGTGCGTATTTAACGGATGAACACGATTTCTAGGGTTGGGATTCGAAGATCCCTGGGAGGCATGGTCGTCAGAACTTGGGTGGGACCCCGACAGTTCGCTTCACGGCCCCAATTCCTCCAGGATTTTCAGCATCTCTTCGTCGCCGCCCGCTGGGGTTTCCAATCGGTCCTGACCACTTCCGCCCCCTGAGACTCGAGGTCGTTGGCGAAACTTGGAATTCCGACATTAATCACTTTGAGCTTCTTCCCAACAAGGCCCTTGCCCTTGGACGTCTTCATCGAGAACCTCCTCTGCTCCCCAGGGTCTCTCCCCGACTCGCGATAAGAGCTGCCAAGGATGCCGCACGCGTTGCTCCCGGTCAGGATAACCCCAGCATCTCTGAGCTTGGCTTCCTGAGACGCCAGGCCGTGGAAATCGCCGTCGGTGCCCACGACAGAAGCGACCACGGAAAGGTACCTTCCGCTATTTCTGCAGAGCTCCTTCGCCTCCCTCAAGGCAGGAACCAGCTCACCGGCCGGGCCCGGATTTGAGCCCAACCCCAGCTCGACGTCGAGGAGTAGCACGGCGGTCTGAGGGTCTCTTGCCTCCTGCATGATCCTCATCTTTCGAAGGGTGAAGTATATCATGGGATGGGCCCTTCCCA
>DATFYS010000064.1:0-4590 GCA_035314885.1 Nitrososphaerales archaeon
GCGGCCGACATGGCTGGCCTGATCGTCGGCTTCCTCGTCATCACGGTGTTCGCCCTCTGCAACATAGGATTCGGCCTCATCACTGCCGCCATCGCGAGGTCTGCGGGAGCCGCGACCGGGATTTCGTTCGCTTTCCTCATGCCCCAACTTTTCCTGGGGACCTTCGTCGGGACGGCCCTGTCATCGACGGCTTCGGCCGCGGGTCGCTTCCTGCCAGCGTACTATGTGACGGACGCCCTGACATCCCTTTGGACCAGGGGAGCTCCTGCCTTGAGCCAGGCTGTCCTGACGGACGTGGCTTTTGTGTTTGTGAGCAGTGTGGTCATCCTGTTCGTCGGGGTCCAGGTCTTCAAGAGATTCGGAAACCGCTGAGTTTGGCCTGCATCTGGCTGCCCCACGCCCGACAGAGAGCTTCAAATCAAGCGGAGAAGTGCACCTGTGTCGGGTAGGGCTCAAAAGCAGAGGGAATGGAAAGTGGTTGATGCGCTAATAGAAATCGACGGGTTGACCAAGACATACGGGAACGCCCATGCTCTCAACGGCCTCAACCTGAAGGTGATGCCCGGGGAGATCTACGGCCTCCTGGGCCCCAACGGGGCAGGCAAGACTACAACTCTCAGGATAACGGCCGGGTTGATCGAGCCTACCTCGGGCTCGGTCATCATCTCGGGATTCGACGCCACAAAGGAATCGCTGCAGGCGAAGGCCAAGATCGGCTACGTCGCAGAGATCCCAATACTCTATGAATCGCTTTCGCCAAGAGAGCTGCTTGAATTCGCGGCCTCAGTCAGGGGAATCGACAAAGGTGCTCTGAATCGCCGCCTCTCTCAGCTTGCCGAGGCTTTCGACGTGGCGTCGGCCTTCGACTCCCCGATTGCGACTCTGTCCATGGGGACGAAACAGAAGGTCGCAATAATCGCAGCGCTGATCCACCAGCCGCCGGTCCTTCTGCTGGACGAACCCCTGAACAGTCTGGATGCGAGAAGCAACAAGATCTTGAGAGAGCTTCTTTCTCTCCATGTGCAGAAAGGGGGGGCAGTCCTGTTTTCCACCCACATCATGGAGATAGCACAGAAACTCTGTTCAAGAATCGGGATCATCTTCCAGGGGAAGATCGTCGCCGAAGGGAATCTGGACCAGCTGAGGGCCCAGACTGGCGGGAAGGACGCGACGCTTGAGGAAGTTTTCATGAAGCTGACCCACGAATCGTCCGAGGTGGAGAACATCGTGAGGTCGCTTAGGGAGTCCTTCTTCGAGAATGAAGCCCGCTGACGCCTGGCGGATGAGCGCCATCCCCTATTCGGAAATGGCGTTCAAGTCGATACTGCAGAACAGCAGCAACATGTGGTGGGGTTCCTTCGGAAGAGGAGAAGGCTCAGAGGTCTCGGAGCACGAGGACCTAGTCAAGAGGGCGCTGCGGATAGCCAGGTTTGACAAGGTCATCCTGGCAGTTGTCGTCACTGCTGCCGCGGGCGTCCCCTTCCTTCCTCAGGTTCTGGGCGCCTCGTACGGGTTGTCCGCGTCCGTGACGTTGAGCCTGGCAGTTTCTTTCGCACTCATCGTCCTCTACGGCGTGCAGACCCTGTCATCATACATGAGCGGGGAGTTTCCTCCTTTTCTCTCGACACTTCCCTTGATGCGAAGCGACGTCTCTCTTGTCAACCTGCTCTCCTTTGTGCGGACTTCGGATCTTCCCGTCATAGGAACGGTCGCCTGCCAGGTATTCTTCGTCTTGGTGGTGACAGGCTCCGCTCTTTCGGGACTGTTCATGCTTCTTGTTGGAATCGTGAACTCGGCGATTGCTGTCAGCGTTTCGCTCTGGCTTTCGAGCGTCTTCTACAAAGGCATCCAGGGTTCCAGGCGCGGTGGGCGAGGAAGCGCAGTCCGTCTTGTGATGCTGCTGGCCTGGGGGGTCGCGGTGTTGGGGATGGGGGTCTTGTTCGCTGCTACAGGATATCTGATCCCGCTGGTGCAAGGCGCCTTGGCCAATCAGAACGCGATGACAAGCACGATTCTGTCTTTGATCTATCCTTTCTCTCTGGGGGTAGGCGTAGGGGCAACTGCCCACGTTTTCACTCTCTCGGGCGTTGAGGAAACAGCATTGGCGGCAACCGCAGCCTACCTCTTGATTGCCATCGTGGCGTCAAGGTGGAGCATGAGTTCTGTCACAGGGTTCCCGGAAGGCGCTTCGTTGGCAACAGGAGCCAAGGGAGCACGGGACACGTCAGCGACGGTGCGCGGACCGGTCGGAGCCTACGTGATCAAAGATCTTAGGATGGCTTCGGTGAACCTGCCATCGGCTTTCCTTTTCGCGTTGCCGGCCTTCGAGACCCTCGTCGTTCTCATCTACAGGGGAGCCATGCCCTCGCTAAGGGCATCAACTCTCTTGGTGTCGATGGTCCTAGGAGGGCTGGTTGCTCTCATTCTCCCCCTGGTCCTTGTCAGCTCTGAGAGCACCGGGTTCGACTTCGCGAAGACGATGCCGCTGAGAATAAGGACCATTGTCTTCTCAAAGGCGTCCATCGCCACGGCGGTCTACCTTCCTGCTGTCGCGGTGGTTTTCCTTGAGACCTTGCTGAAGCCGTTGTCCTCCCCTGCCGTCGGTCTGATTCCTTTGGCCTCTGTTCTGGCCGTGGCTTCTGCAAACCTGCTGGAGGTTAGACTGTTCCTGGGGTTCACCCCTGCAGGGCGAATGACGTTCATACTGCAGGACTTCGCCAGAATGGCGGCTGGGGCAGGGTTGGTTATTTTCCCGGCGGTGACCTACACAGTTGCGTACATCCTCAGGTTCGGCCAACCATTGGCGGCAGTCGCAATGCTGGGGGTCGCTTTAATCGAGCTGGCGGCAGTTATTCAATTCGTCCGCCGGTCATGAACCTAGGTGGCCCGAAAGGAACTAGATCTGTCCCATGTTGGCCGGGTCAATCAAGGGACTTTGCCTCCGAAGGTCTTTAATCGAACCGCAGAGGGGCAACGCGAATCGTGACCATGATCGAGACTGAGAACCTCACCAAGAGGTTCGGCGAACTCACGGCAGTCGACTCGGTCACCTTCCGTGTAGAGGAAGGCGAGGTCTTCGGCTTCCTGGGGCCCAACGGCGCGGGCAAGACCACTACGGTCAGGATGCTGTGCTGCCTGATATCGAAGACAGGCGGCGAAGCGAAGATAGCGGGTTACGACGTGGGCAACGAGAGCGACGCCCTGAAGATACGGAAGCTCATCGGATTGGTACCCGACAACGTGGGCCTCTACGAAGACCTGAGCGCCTATGACAACCTGGACTTTTACGGCAAGCTGTACGAATGCACCGAGGCCCAGAGGAAGGAGAACATTCAGCGATTCCTGACGATGCTAGGTCTGTGGGAGAAGAGGGATGTCATGGCCGGAACCTTCTCGAAAGGGATGAAGCAAAAGCTCGCCATCGCGCGTGCCCTCATACACGAGCCGAAGCTCCTCTTCATGGACGAACCTACGGCCAACCTGGACCCGGAGTCCGCCAAGACGGTCAGGGATTTCATCCTCGATTTGAAGAAGGAGAAGAGGACCATCTTCCTCAACACGCACAACCTGGACGAAGCCCAGAGGATATGCGACCGGATCGCCATACTGAACACCAAGCTCGTGGCGACGGGCACTCCGCAGGAGCTCGAGAGGGCGCTGAGCAGCGGGGGAGGCACCAGAACGACAATTGTGCTGCTTCAGGAGCAAGCGACGGATGCGATGCTGGCGGGACTGAGACAGCTCCCTGGTGTGGGTAACGTCACATCAGAAGGGAACAAGCTAGCGATTGCATTGAACGACCCTGAGAAGCAGAACGCCGCCATGATCGAGGCGATAGTCAAGGCCGGTGGACACATCCAATCTGTGACAATAGTCGGCGCCTCACTTGAAGACGTCTACCTGAAGCTGGTGAGGGAAGGAGGGGGGAGTTAGAAACGTGCGGCTCTCCAAGTCTTGGATCATAGCGGCGAAGGATTTCAAGACTTACCGCAAGAAGAAGAACATCATCTATGCGTTGTTCGTCGTACCCTTCCTCGTCGCCATCCTCATCACTGCGGTCATAGGCTACGTCGGCACAAAGGGCACCAGCCGCACCTCCCCTGCCGAGCTGGTTGTACTGCTGCCTGCGTTCCTCTTCGTCTACGTAATCCTGGGTGCGTACCTAGCCACTCCGATATCATCGTACACCATCGTCGGCGAGAAAGTCGAGAAGAGCCTAGAACCGCTACTCGCGACGCCCACGACCGACAGCGAAATCCTGCTGGGAAAGGGGATAGCAGCTTTCCTCCCGCCGCTGGCCGCGATATGGGGAGGGTCAGTGCTCTTCATGGTCCTCATGGACCTGACCACCGAGGGCGAGCTTGGCTACTACTACTTCCCTGGCTCGAATACGGCCCTGGTCCTGCTCTTGCTTATTCCGCTCGCATTGTTGATGAGCGTGCTAGTGAACATAATCGTCTCCTCGAGGGTGACCGACGTCAGGACCGGACAACAACTGGGGGCCCTGACTATCATTCCATTCGCTGGGCTATACCTCTCCGGAGAACTGAACCTAATTGACCTCGGAGACACCAGCAACCTGCTGATAAT
>DATFYS010000065.1:0-2975 GCA_035314885.1 Nitrososphaerales archaeon
ACAAGTCGTGGCGGCGACAGCCCCGAATCTGTTCTACCTGACCTCGTTCTTCGGTGGAGGGGTTGCCATTGTCCGTCCTGACAAAACGGTGGTCGTAACGTTCCCCCTGGAGGCAGACAGGGCAGGGGAAATGTGCCAGGAGACGGAAATAGTGGTCGTGAAGAAGCGAAAGGGCCTCTTGAAAGAGGTCGAGCGGCAGCTCGAGAAGGGGATGATTGTCACAGATGAAGAGGGCGCCCTCAAGGGGGGGCGCTTCAAGGCGAAGCCCCAGCTTTTCTTTGAAGCCAGAAGGGTGAAGGACGATGCCGAACTCGAACTGATCCGGAGGGCCTGCGCAGGTACAGACAAGACGTATGAGGCCCTTGAGCAGGTCATGAAGCCAGGAAAGACGGAGTGGCAATTGGCTTCCGAGGTGATGAAGGTCGCCCTCGAGCAGGGGATGACCCCTTCCAATTCCGACTCGTCCCTAGGGCCCGTCATCATTGCCTCCGGCCCCCACGGTGCCTACGGACATTCAGAGCTGTCGGACAGGAAACTAAGGAACGGGGACTTTGTGGTTGCGGACCTCTTCTTCAGATATCAGGGGTACAACTCGGACGAGACCAGGACCTTCGCCATAGGCACGGTGAGTTCCGACATGAAGAGGCATTACGCCGTGGTCAAGGAGGCCCAGGCCGCGGCCCTAGAAGCAGCGAGGGAAGGGAAGGCCTGCGGGGCCGTGAACGAAGCCGCAGTCGATATATTGAGGAAGAACGGCATGGACAAACTTCTCAACCACAGCATTGGGCATGGTGTCGGCATTGACATTCACGAAATGCCAGGTATTTTCAAGGGGAACAAGGTGAAGCTTCTCAAGAACGATGTGGTAACGGACGAGCCCGGGGTCTACCTTGTGGGGAAGTTCGGCGTCAGGATAGAGGACACGCTGGTGGTGGACCGGAACAGGCCCGAGGTGCTCACGAAGTTCACGAAAGACCTGGTTACCTGTGGCTAGGGCGAATCACTCCTGCCCGCACCCTCCCCACGTGGAAGACATCCACCCTGGCAGCGGGGGCGATGCGCCTTAGTTCAGCTTGTATTCGTCCGCACCGGTCCTCGTCCGCAAGTGCGTGAATGGCGTATCCTATCATGTTCTGGCTCGCGCTCAGGGCACCACTCGACTTTGCTACCGAGATCAGTTTCTTGACTTCACGGCTCTCCAGGCCAAGACCCTTCGAGAACTTCTCCCCTTCCGCGGTGAGAGTCTCCAGGGTCGGATCTTGCAGGAATGAAGCAAGCGCCTGCCTGCCCAGCATGTCAATCCTCTTCGAGATGGTCCTCGACGATATGGCGTCATTCTTGTCATAGGGAGCCAAGAAGGCGGTGACAATCCTGAGGTCACCTGGTGTCTTCACGATGCGGAAGCGGGCAATGCCAGGCTCGCCCGCCTTGATGATTGCACCAGCCCCTATCCCTCTGTAGGCCACTGAGACCGTACCAAGTCCTGTCCGCTCGATGATCTCGGCCCGGTGTGCGTATGATGCGAGCTCATGCTTCGACAACCTGAGCCCTAACGCGGCCGACGCGGCATAGACCGCCGAGATCGCCGAGGCCGCACTGGCTCCGAACCCTGAACCAATCGGAGTGTCGACCCTCTGCTCGACCACGAGCTTCCCACCGAAGGGATGGGCCGCCGCAAAGAGGTCTAGCGCCCTATGCGTGGTCCTCGCGTTGTAATCCGAATCTCCGTTTACCACCGTTGAGATCCCAAAGCGCTCGTCGGGGACGAAGGTGACCTTAGACTCGGTACCCTTCGACAGAACGTACCCTCCCCCTGTAGCTCCGTCGGGGTGGCCGGAACGGTCGTAGTGAATCTGGAAGAAATTTGTTATCGCGGCGGGAGCGAACGCCGCCGCACTTCTACGCAAGACCTTGCTTGTCGTTCCGTTTGGCACCCGCGATCACGCTTACCAGGGGAGCGAACACGAGTACGAGAAGGGAAGCCACGGGGACGTAGGTGTACAGGCCGCCCCAGAGTGGCGATACGGGCTGATAGAAACCGATCAGGAAAACCACGCAGAGGACAAGAAAGAACGCGGCGAACGTAAGAGAAATCGCGACCTGCCTCCCGGAAGTCGGCCCCGTCCAGTGCGGTTCATACTTGATGATCTGGGATCTCCCGAAAAGTGGCCTGACGGCGCGTATCAGGATGGGGACCGCAATCAGAATCGCGGGAATCGAGGTCATGTTCCAGAAGACTGTGAACCCCAGGACCACGTTCACGGCGTTGAAGTTCGCCAGGCCCGCGGCCGGAGCAAATACCAGAGATGCGAAGCGCACGACCATCACAGCCGCGATGAAGTTCCCCAAAGTAACGAAAGCCACAGTTGCGGCAACGAACCCTGACCAGGTTCGGTACTTCTTCACGAACCATCCGAAGAGCAGAAAGGCAAGGAAGTTGGACGGGACCCCGGCGATCAGGCTCAGGGGCGCGTTAGTCAACCCAAGTGGAGTCAGGACAAGAACGTCGCCAGCGAAAGTCCCGATGCCCGCTCCTATGGCCACCGGGAGAGTATCAGTTACCACGGCGAGAAACGCGGGGAGGAAGATCCCCACCAGAAGTTGCCCGACCCCCCAAGGAGTGGGGATGTAGGCGGTAATCCCCTTCCCAATGACATAGAGGACCGCCGTAACCGCGATGATGCTGACCTTGGCAGAAACCGAAGAGGCCCTTGCCGCTTCCTGAACCAACTTGGATGGGAGACTCTTCCGATGTATATCAATATCTTCTCTAATATCTCTATAGATGTATAGGTATTTGACGCAAGTCCAGCCCACCTTAATTACACGAGGCAGCCGAATCGGCCGGTTCGCCGATGAGAAGACTACGCATTTTCCAGTCGACGGTGTTCTTTGGCTTCGTCCTGTTCCTCTTCGCAGCCGGCTTCCCCCCTTTCGACGACGCGACAGAGGTGGATCTCACCCTTCACATGGTC
>DATFYS010000066.1:0-2491 GCA_035314885.1 Nitrososphaerales archaeon
CGGTGTATGTCTTCATGTTACCAAAGAAACTTCGGTCTTGATCGACGCCCTGCTGAAAGCGGGGGCAGATGTGAAGCTCGCCGGGGCCAACCCCCTGTCGACACAGGACGACATCGCAGCCTATCTGTCCACGAGGACGGATGTGTGGGCATGGAGGGGGGAGTCCCCGAAGGAGTACGCTTGGTGTATTCGGGAGGTTCTTCGCACAAAGCCTGAGCAACTGGTCGACGACGGCGCGGACCTGCATGTAGCTGCCCACACTTCTCGGGCGAAGGGGATCGTCGGCGGGTCGGAGGAAACGACGACAGGGGTTGTGAGGCTGAAGGCCCTCGAAGCGGACGGCAAGCTGGGCTACCCGGTGATAGCGGTCAACGACGCCAAGACCAAGTACCTGTTCGACAACAGATACGGGACCGGGCAGAGCACATTCGACGGGATCATGAGGGCGACAGCGCTTCTGCTGGCAGGGATGAGGATAGTTGTGGTGGGGTACGGCTGGGTCGGCAAGGGGGTCGCCATGAGGGCGAGAGGTCTGGGAGCCAACGTGACCGTCGTTGAAATCGACCCTATCAAGGCGATCGAGGCGCATCTGGACGGGTTCGAGGTTTCGAGCATAGAGGCAGCGGCGCCAAAGGGGGAGCTCTTCATCACCGTGACCGGCCAGAAGAACGTGATCCCCTACGATGCGGTCAAGATGATGCGCGAAGGGGCAATCCTCGCCAACGCAGGGCACTTCGACGTGGAGATTGACGTGAAGACCCTGCTATCCAAGGCGAAGGGGGTGAAGGAGGTCAGGCCCAATGTGGACGAGGTGGAGCTCCCTGGCGGGAAGAAGGTCTACCTTGTCGGGAAAGGGAGGATTGCGAACCTGGTTGCTGCCGAGGGGCACCCACCGGAGGTCATGCAGATGTCTTTCGCCGACCAGTTCTTGGCCGCGGTGAAGATCCACAGGGACCACGGGTCCATGGAGGCGAAAGTCTACGGTGTGTCTCCCGCGGACGAGGACGAAGTGGCCAGGGCTGCTCTCAAATCCATGGGGGTGACCATAGGGGCGGAGACAGAAGAGCAGAGGAAGTACGGGAAGAGCTGGGAGATTTAGAGCTCAGAAAGGTTAAAGCCCCAGAAGGTTGGATTTTTCTCGGTGGATGAACTCAGCAACAAGAACGTTATCATAACGGCCGCTCTTCCATACGCCTACGATGACCTCCACCTCGGACATATCGCCAGCACTCATCTCCCTCCGGACATACTATACAGATACCTGAAGCTGAAAGGGACCAAAGTCATCCAGGTCTGCGCCTCGGATGACTACGGGACCCCGATACTGATCGCCGCCGAGAAGAAGGATGTGAAGCCATCCGAATACGTCGCCACCTGGAACAAGAGGTTCAAGGAGGACCTTGAGAGCCTCGGCATCGTCTACGACCTCTTCGACAGGACGAGCTCACCAGAGAATGTGGAGCTGGTGCAGGGATTCTTCACCGCGCTACACGAGAAGGGGTACATCTACGACTCCGATGTCGACCAGTTCTACTGCGAATGCGACAGGAAGTTCCTTCCTGATAGATACGTGAAGGGGAAGTGTCCATTCTGTGGGGCCGAGGACCAATACTCCGACGCTTGCGAAAACTGCGGAAGAACCATACCGGCCGGGCAGATCATCAACCCGCACTGTTCCATCTGCGGGAGGTCCCCTGTCCTCAAGAAGAGCCGGCACTACTTTTTCAGGCTGTCAGCCTTCTCCTCGAAGCTCGAGGAGTGGCTCCGGGGGACCCCCGGGCTCCAGTCGGACGCGAAGAACTACGTGCTGAACTGGATCAAGGAGGGGCTGCAAGACTGGGACGTCGCCAGGGACATCTCCTGGGGGGTCCCTGTTCCGCTGGCGGAGGCGAAGGGGAAGGTCCTCTACGGGTGGTTCGACAACCATCTCTGCTACATCACCACGGCCCTGAAGTTCGCCGGCAGGTGGGGTGAGGAGGGGAAGAAGTTCTGGAATTCGTCTGAGATCTACCACTTCATCGGCAAGGACATCGTATACCACCACTACCTGTTCCTCCCAGGGATGAGGCTGGGGGAAGGCGAGTACAAGCTCCCTGACCACATACCTGTCCGCGGCCACCTGCTTCTTCTCGGGAAGAAGCTGTCCAGGAGCAGGAAGTGGATGATCACGGTGAGGGACTTCGTCGAGCACTTCCCGCCGGACTATCTCAGATTCTATCTGGCCAGAATCGTGCCTCTCGGTGAGACAGACTCCAACTTTGACCTCAAGGAGTTCAGCGACAGGATCAACAACGAACTCGTGGCAAACGTAGGGAACTTCGCCTACAGGACCCTTTCCTTCGTGGAGAGCAGACACGCCGGGGTGGTACCCAAGCCTGGGGAGAAGGGGAAGGAGGAGGAGGCAGTCTTGGCTGAGCTTCAATCAGCGGTCGAGGGTGTAGCCAACCTCGTCGAAGATGGGCACTACGACCGGGCCCTAGCGAGAGCCCTA
>DATFYS010000067.1:0-6652 GCA_035314885.1 Nitrososphaerales archaeon
TGTCCATGCAGGTAGAAGCGCTTGAGTTGACGAAGCAGTAAGGAGCTCCGCTCGATGTTGAAGCGAATGATATGACGATTGCCCCCTCTACGATGTCGCTTTGCAACGCAAGGCCCGCAGCCTTCACGTTAGCTGGGAGCATAGGCCCCGGCTGCACCGCGATCAAGCCCGAGGCCATGTCCACCTTGGTGTAGCCCCAGTGCCAGTCGTTGGTGACGAAGGCCTCCATCGCCTTGAAGAATGGTGTGTAGTAGTCTACGACTATCGAGCCCAGCAGTATCTTGTTGTCCGCTGGAAGGATAGCAGTGAGGTTTGTGTACACGTTGGATGCCCAAACTTGAGGTGTTGCTGGCTGAGCCAGAGCAGCGCCCAGCACACCGACGTCTACCCCGTCCCCTGACGAGAAGACCACGTCGGCGCCGTTCGTGTAGTCATTGGTCGCTGTCGTCTGGGCTCCCGAAATGTCGGCCCAAGCGAAGGGCTCGAATGTGTTGGTGATGGTTGGGGCGGTAGGGCTCGTGTACGTGACACCTGCGATGAACCCTTCATGGCCTTCCCATATCGATGGAATGTCGCCGCCGCCGACCAGCCCGAACTTATGGGTCTGGCTGACCATGCCTGCCATGGCGCCTAGGACGAACCCTCCACCGCTAAGGTCTAGCCATACCCTGTAGACGTTTGAGTAGTTGGCAACCGTGCAGTCAACGCAGACTGACATTATGCTTGGGTGTTGATTGGCGAAAGTGTTTGCCTCGGCCTGATACTGACCACCCTGGAATATGACGATGTTGTAGCCTTGGGCTGCCCACTGCTGTGCAGGTACGTCAGCGTCAGTTCCAGAAGCCTTACTCTCTGCAATCTGCAGAGTGAAACCGAACTCTGACTTGAGCTTGTTGATGGCGTCATTCGCGTTATAGTTCCAGGAGTTGTCTGTGGGCGTGAGTGGAAGGATTATTCCAATCTTCAGGGCCCCGATGGCGCTTGCCACTGTCCCGCTAACGGTCGTCGTCGAGACGACGGTTGAGACGACGGTTGAAACGCCCGTCCCGCCCACCGTTGTTGTCGATAGGACGGTAGAGGTTTTTGTCGTCGTCTGCGGATATGCGAATGCGTAAACTGAGACTCCGAGAAGGATGATGACAATGATGATGAGTGCACCTACAATTGTTGTGATTCCGTATCTTTTCGTCTCTTTCATCAGGCAGAAAACTCCGCTCCTTGTTATATAAGGGCGATTGCTTAGCCGTTAGGTCAGCTCAGTTTCGCCTTTACGCAATCGAAGAGCTGAGTCACTATCTTCTTGATGTTACCTTCGACCAGAGGCTTGGCAAGGCTCCCGAGCGGGCCGTTGATGTTCACGTTGGCGTCCCAGTTCAGGTCCGATTCACTGCCCGATGAGGCAACCCCTATGTTTACGGTGGCGTTAAAGCCGCTCCCGGCCCCGGAGCCCGTGAGTTCAAGGACGGCGGTGTGCGTCTCTTTGTCCTCCTTCAGCACCTTTGTCTGTGTCTGGAAGGTCCCCCTGATGAAACCTATCGAGACCCTTACGGCGGCTGTGATCCTCTTATTCTCCGCTATGGAGTATGTCTGCAGCCCGGGGACACACTCAATCACCTTCGCGGGGTCCGAGACGTAGTCCCAGACCTTGTCGATGCCACTCGTAATGTGGAACTTCCCTTGGAGAAGCATGGTCACCCGGTCCCCCCCGTCTCCTTAAGGGTTCATCGGTGAAGCGACGAATTCCAAAGCGGTTAGGGAGAGTGGATAAAGCGAGGGCGCCCTGGCTGGGGTCCATGAAAGCCAACCCACTTGCCGGCTTCTTGGAGTCTATCGAGGTTCGCATGATCCGACCCTCCAGGAGGGCCCTGAGGACGGACTCCGGGCCGATGTCTGGGCTCATGCTCTCCATCCAGGACAAGGGGCTCCTCGAACCGATTATCGTCCGCCCCGCGGAAGACGGTTTCGAAGTCGTAGCAGGCATGAGAAGATACGAGGCCTGCAAGAAGCTGGGATGGAGGAGGCTCCCTACGCACGTGGTCGAGCTCGACGACAGGGAGGCCTTCGAGGTGTCACTTCTGGAGAACATTCAGCGGGAGACGCTGAACCCCATCGAAGAGGCCAGGGCCTTCAGGAACTACGTCGAGGAGTTTGGCTATGGCGGTGAGACCGAGCTGGCGAGAAAGATCGGCAAGAGCCAGGAATACGTCAGCAAGAGGATAGGGCTTCTGTCACTACCGCAGAGGGTCCAGGACCAGATTATGCGGCGCCGAATAGCCCCAAGTGTGGCCCAGGAGTTAACTCTGTTGAACGACGATGACGCCGAGGAGATGGCGGTCACCATTGGATCCCAGGGCCTCACCCTAAGGGAGGTCAGGAGGATAATCCGGCGCAGGCAAGCGAAAGAAACGCAGGAAAGGAGATTTGGCCATCTTGACAGCGAGCCAGAGAGTCTTGAGAGGAGAGTAAGGCGGGTGTCGAGAGAACTGAACATAGCCGTGGCCTCACTCGGAGCGGCAGTAGTTAGGCTCGGGGAGGTCTCCGAAGGGCTGGAAGACGAATGGCTGGTGAGGGAATCCATATTCGTCTGCAGGGACAGCTTAAGGGAGCAGATGGACAACCTGATCAGGCTCAGGCGGAAGGTGGAGAGGGCACTGGAGACGAGCCCTGGCAGGCTCGCGCTCATCAGCTGAGCGAACCGAGCCCCAATAATCTGCGACAGGCTTATAGCGAATCGGGTGCCGAGGAAAGCCATGACAACTGACTGGTCCCCGCCAGAGAAGGTAACTCTGGGCGAAGTGAAGATAAACGTCGAGGACATCGAGCCCATACTTCGCGGCTTCGAGTCACCCCTGCTGAAAGTGGAGTATCCGGCAGGATACGTGAACCTCCCGACGGGCGAGAAAATGGTGATTCGCAGGGCCAGGAAGGAGGAGGCCCCTGTGGTCATGCAGACGGCCATGAAGCTCTTCGACCATGATACCGACTTCTTCGACCTGGTATCGGCGAGGGTCTACGCCGAGTTCCTCGGCTGGTATCGGAGCAGAATGAAGGACCACGTGTCCCTTCTGGGCATATTGAACGGGGAGCTGGCAGCAATTGGCAACTTCAGGCTCTTCGACAACGACGTGGCCATCAGCCTCCATACCTTGACGTTCAAGAGACGGGCGGGAATAGGCGCCACCATGTACGCCGCCAAGGCAGAATATGCCTTCGACATGATGAACATGAAAGAGTGGTGGGCCACATACGAGAGCTACACTGGGTTCAGGTATTGGGGGATCAAGTATGCCCAGTACCAGAAGCCGTATCCCCAGATGCAGCATGAACTTGGTGGGTCCAGGATTTTCTTCACGACCAAGGAGGACTGGGGTAGGTTCGTGAAGCCCATGTTGAGGGACAGACTCCCAATACGCCCTGCGCCTCCCGAGCTCCTCCAGACTGCTGAGAAGGTCGTCCCCCCCAAAGAAGTCGAGGTCTAGCCGGTCTAGGAGGGCTCGTCCGGACGAACGAGTGACCAGCGAAAGTGCTGGACGGCTGATGTCTTTTATACCTCAGAGGGGGCACGGCCAAACCATGAAGCTGTATGATCTGTCGCAACCGCTGAATCAGGAGACGCCATTCTGGCCTCTGTATCCGCCGTTCGAGGTGAAGTTCATCAAGAGAAAGGCAGAGCAGGGAGTCAACGCCCAGTACATCATGACTTCCAACCACATGGGGACCCACCTTGATGCCCCGCTGCACTTCGTTACCAACGGCAAAACCATAGATCAGATACCTCTGACTTGGCTGTACGGCCCGGGAATAATCGTGGACGTGAGCGAGGTAGGGGACCTGGGTATCTACACCAAGGAGATCGTTGAGAAGAACGCCAAGGAGGCAGGCGGTGTGAAAGACGGGGACCTGCTCATCCTCTACACGGGCATGAGCAAGTACGCGTGGTACCAGCCCCCCAAGCCCAACGGCACTGCAGACGAGGAGCGGTACATCCACATGCACCCTGGCCCCACAAGGGCCTTCTGCGACTACCTCCTTGAGAAGAAGATCCACGTGTGGGGGGTCGACGCAGTCTCTACCGACCACCCGATGAACCTCCCAATCGGAAGGTTCCTGCCCCGAGTGAGTACCAAGGTCAGGGCCGCCGCAGAGAAGAAGTTCGGAAAGGAGAACATAGACAAGCTCTTTCCCGACGAAGACTACCAGGTGACACACAACATCCTCTTCCCGCGGGATTGCATCCACATCGAGAACATCGGAGGCCAGATAGAGGAGGTCCTCGGCAAGAGGAAGGCCTTCAGGACGACCATCGGCTGCTTCCCATGGCTCTTCAAGGGCGGGGAGGCCGCATTCGCCCGGACAGTCGCCTTCGTGGAGTAGAACGGTGCAGGAAGGGCGCGCTTCGGTGACGCCTTCCGTCCGCTGGCTACTGAAAACTGTAGACAACGGCCTTCTGGCCGACGTCGAGGGCATGCAGATGGACCTGAAGGCGTCCATCTCTCCTGAAACCATAGCAAGCGATGATGGGGTCATCGCGGGCATAGCCAGGATAGCAGGAGTAGAGTCGGCGGTCTTTGCACAGGAACCGACCTACAAGGGCGGGTCCATGGGATTGGGACATACCAAGAGACTTGAGCACCTTGTGTCCGTGGCGGCACAAAGGAAGCTCCCCATCCTAGGCTTCTATGATTCAGGAGGAGTGAGGGTCCAGGAAGGGGGTCATTCCCTGGAGGAAGCGAGCTTCCTGGTCGGCCAGCTAATCAAAGCGAGGGAGGTGGTGCCCGTAATCAGCGTCATCATGGGAACAGTTAGCGGCGCCGCGGCCTACGCGGCGTACATGGGGGACGCCATCATAATGGTCAAGGGGAAGAGCTCCCTTTTCGTCTGGGGGCCCGGCGTAGCGAAGGCGGAGACCCACGTCGATTTCGGGGCTGAGGAGCTGGGGGGATGGCAGGTCCATTCAGCGAACGGCACGGCTTCACATATAGTGGAGAGCGAAGAGGAAGGCATTGCGATAGCAAAGAGACTCCTGGTTTATTTCGGTGGTCGGGGGGCCGAGGAGAAGGTCCACGCCCGAAGCGACACCCAGCCACCCCCTCCCAAGGCCATCGATGAGACCTTCGATCCCGGCTCCTTCACTGAATTCCGGAGCCTCTACGCCCGGAGCATATTGACGGGGCTGGCTCTGCTGGAAGGAAGGACATTCGGGGTAATCGCGTCAAACAAGGACGTCTTGCGTGGCTTCCTCGACATAGAGGCGTGCCGTAAGATGGCGAGGTTCGCGTCGATGTGCAACACGCTTGGAATCCCCATGGTTACCTTCCTCGACACCCCCGGCGTATACCCGGCCCTTGAGCAGGAGAAGGCCGGCCTCATTCGGGCCAGCGGCGAGGCGATCAAGGAATACGCCTCGGACAGATGCCCCAAGGTGACAGTGATCACCGGTGAGGCCTACGGAGGAGCTTTCGTGGGGTTTGCGAGCAAGGCGCTAGGGTCGAAGAAGGTCTTCGCCTACCCGACGGCGAGGATATCGGTGATGAGCCTCACGGCCTATTCCGAGATATTTCTCAGGCGGAAGCTCGACGCGATGAAGGAAGACGAAAGGAAAGTGGAGCTCGACAGGGCTTCTGCCGCATTCATGAAACAGATGGACCCTACGATCGGAGTGGAGCAGGGCTACGTTGACGAAGTGATAGACCCTCGCGACACCAGGAAGAAACTCATCGAGACATTCCAGGGCGTGGGGTCCTCCTGAGTTTCTTCACTCTGGGCCCCGCTGAGTGAGCTCCACAAGCACTCCCCCCGTGGTCTTCGGATGCATGAAGTTCACCTTGCTCCCGAATTTGCCGTCGGCGGGCCTGTCGTAGACGAACCTGAACCCCTGGCCTTTGAGCTCCTCGGTGCTCTTCTCGATGTCGTCGACCTCGAACGCTATGTGATGGAGGCCTTCCCCCCTTTCCCTGATGAATTTCGCGAGGGTGCTGTCCTCACTTGTGGGCTCCAGGAACTCCACGCTTGTTTCTCCAGCCTTCAGGAGGGCAATCTTCGCCTTCTGGCCGGCCACTTCGGTTTGCCTGACTTCGAACCGGCCTATCTTAGAGTAGATAGCGAGCATCTGGTCTACGCTCCTTACCGCTATCCCCACATGGTCGAACCTGAAGGCCATCCTAGAAGACCTGCCTGGCCTTGTAGACCCCGTGTATTTCTCTCAGGGCGTCGCTGATCTCCCCGACAGTGCATCCGGCTCTGACTGCGGCGTAGATGGCGGGGATCATGTTCTCGTTCCGTTGTGCAGCGGTCTTCAGGCGCTCGGTTTTCTCACTGACCTCCCCCCTATCCCTCCGCTTCTTCGCGGCCCTGAGCTTCCTCACCCTCTCCTTCTGGATCCGCTCTGGGAGAATCTGCACCTTCCTCTTTGAGGGGCTGGAAGGCTGGTAGGCGTTGACTCCGACAATCACGCGCCGCTTGCTTTCTATGTCCATCTGCTTCTGATAGGCAGAGTTCAGGATTTCTTTCTTCACATACCCGCTCGCAATGGCCTTCAGCATCCCGCCCATCTTTTCGACCCTGTCGATCTCTTCGAAGGCGAGGTGCTCGAGCTTTCGGGTCAGGTATTCGACGTAGTAGGACCCACCAAGGGGGTCCCCCGTGAGGGTGA
>DATFYS010000068.1:0-8143 GCA_035314885.1 Nitrososphaerales archaeon
AAGACGACCGGGCATCCGAGTTGCTGGAGGACGCTTTCAGAGAACACTCGGGATGGCTGAGCATCGCTAGGGTCCACCCGTATTGGGACGACTTCAGGTCAGATCCTCGTTTCGCTTCAATATTGAAGGAAGTCGGACCTCAAGGCCGGGGCCGCGAGCAAAAGTCCTTGGCCAATTCAGTTCCCTGAATGACAAGTCACTGGATTTCGGAGACCCTAGCTGCGGCGAAGGGAATTGTCATCTCGTCTCTTGACAGACCCCCGTGGTGACCCTTTAGATCGAAGTGATTTCCACTTCGATACTTGTACCAGACCATCTTCGAGCCGTGTGGGAGAACCATAAGGTTCCCGACCCTTCTGCGGAACTTCCTGCTCGGCTTGTTGATTCCGAAGAGTCCCTCTTCAATCGCGTCTTTGGTCTTCATGACCGAGGCGACCCCGTCGAGCTTCTTCCTGAGATAGCCAACCGCGTAGTCCAACTTTTCTTCTTCAACCCTGAGGAAGGCGTCCCTGGGACTGCCCCATGGAGGGATTACGTCGCCCGACGGCGCCCGCTGCAAGACCTTCATGAGCTTCGCGAACCGGTTCATGTACACTGTCTCGTCGGGGACTACCTGCACCTGGCCGTGGTCGGCGGTCACGAGTATCAAGGTCCTCCTCGCCGCTTCCCTGTCAAGCTTGGAGAGGAACCCCTCCTGGAATGCGTGCGAGATCAATGATGCCTCCACCTCGGCCTCGTCTGTGTTCGGTCCGTAGACGTGCTCGATGCTGTCCACCAGGCTCCAGTAGGCGTAGAAGAAATTCGGCCCCCTGCTGCGTTCCACCAGTCGCCGGAGCGACACGGTGAGGTCGGAGGAGGAGGTGTAGGGGACGAAGCCGCTGCCCCGCCGACTGACTGAGGAATAGCTGGTGAAAGCGATGAACCTGTTTGTCAGCGACGTGCAGTGGACCCCTGCGTCACCGAGTCTCTGGAAGATCGTCCTTCCGTCGAAAAGAGCCTTTGGGTTGAGTACGCCCTTGAGGGTGTCCCTGCCCGTGTCGCCCACTCTGCTGAAGGGCAGGGTGGCGATGACCTCTCCGATCTCGTCCATGTAAACGAACCATTCTGGGAGGCCGTGCTCCTGGGGGGTCAGCCCGGTGCTTACGGTGGTCAACGCCGCGGCCGTCGTCGAGGGGAAGACGGTCGTTATCGGCCTGACGCTTCCCTTCCTTGAGATGGCTCCGATGAACCCCTTCTGGCGTTGCCTCTGCCACTCGTTGAATCCCAGGCCATCGCAGAGGAGCAGGATGACATTATCAACTCCTGAGGTTTCCACGCCGCCGAAGACATCTCTGGGGAGGGTCGGTCTCGCGGGGTCGACGCCGAACACCGACAGGATCGTTGAAGGGATGTTTGACAGACAATAACCGGCGTAGTCCGGTCTTACCGCGCCTGGCGGCAGCATCGCGTCTCCCCCGTTTCTCACCGTCATATCTATCGACGCGGCGCTCTCTTCTTCATTACTACGTACGCAAGTACTCCTACCAGAAGCACTGCCGCCACGCCGACTGCCGGAAGAAGGTATCCGGGGAGGGAGGAGGAAGGCTGACTGGTACTCTGGCTTGTTGATATCGAGGTTGTCGTCGAGTTCGATGGAGCGGCCACCTGGAAGAAGTTCGCCGGCTCGATCAGGGTGGGCAGAGGGGCCTGGCTGAAATCGAACATGGAGAGCATGTCGTTCACTCCCGCGTCCCTCGTCCCAAGTGAGGGGAGGTTGAAGACTGTCTCTGCGAACTTCAGCATCGAGGCGAACTCGTACTGCGTGTTGTCGATGTAGTGCGGCTTGACCCAGGGAGAGATTACCAAAGTCGGGACTCTGAAACCCAACCCGTATTTGTCGACCTGCGGCGGAGCCACGTTGTCATAGAAGCCGCCCCAATCGTCCCAGGTTAACACTATGGCAGTCGAGTTCCAGTAGGGGCTCTGCATGACGGAATTCACCAGGTAGGAGACGTAGTCCATCCCGCAGTCGCTCCTCGCAGGTGGATGTTCGCTAGTGTCGACCCCAGAGCATCCTTTCGGATAGGTCGGCGGTTCCCAGGATCCGGGCATGATCCAGGAGACAGCGGCCAGCTTTCCTGCCTGGATGTCGGTGCTGAAGTATTGCGTGCTCTTGATGTGCTCTGTCATCTGGGCCGGGTTATTCTGGAAGTAACTGAACAGCGGGAGCACGTTCCAGGCACCTCCTACAGTGACGTCGGGGTCCCCGTCGTACCAGTTCCACGAGACGTTCTTCGTCGTCATCTCCTGGGCAAGTGTCCCCCAGCTCAGGCTAAGCTTGTCATAGGGGTAAGACCCTCCCAGGTCCCCCACGATGGTGTTGTTCACTACGAAGGAGTAGCCGTTCAGCCCGGTAACGGGCCCCGCAGCTCCCGAAGCGATGTACAGGTGGTTCGGGAAGGTCGGACCGAGCATGGAAGAGAAGAAGTTGTCCGCCAGGACGAAGTGGTCGGCGTAGTCCCAGTAGTATGGGATGTCACTCCTGTCGTAGTAGCCCATAGTTTCCGGGTTCCCTCCCTGGGCGCTGATGAACCCGTTCATCTTGCCGTTGCCGTAGGCCAGGTGCGCTGCGGCCCAGGCGTTGGTCAGGGGGCCGGCACTCTCGCCGCTCATGTGGTGAGGCAGGTACTGCGACAGGTTGACGTCCAGCTGAATCGGGTCGGACACTCCTGGTGGTAGCTCGTCGCCCGTCAGGTTGATGGGCTGAGCGTCGGAAAGCAGGTATGGCGCGTACATTTTCGAGTTCGAATTCAGCGGGTTGGCGGGGATGGCCAGCCCCGAGGGGAAACCATTCACTCCAGGGTAAGTCCCGAAGTAGTTGTCGAACGAGTGGTTCTCCTGCACAATGAAGATGACGTGCTGTATCTTCGTCGGCTGGGCGGTCACGGCTAGCGAAGGCAGGCCATAGAAGACAAGGATCACCAGGATTGCCACTGCCGCGATGCGCCTATTCCGCTTCAACGGGGAACTCTACCCTTGCTCCTACCGTTAATCAACCTGACCTTGGGGTCGGTTCCCTCCGGCCGAAACGGGTTGAAAGTTCTGGGGGACCTGGATCTTCCCTTGGGCCACAAGTTCGAGGTTGTGGCAGGCCACGGCGTGGTCACCTTTTGCAACAAGGAGTTTCGGCTCCTCTTGGAAGCAGATGGATGTGGCGTAGGGGCATCTCGTGTTGAAGTGGCATCCGGTGGGCGGGTTCCTCGGACTCGGAGGCTCCCCCGTCAGCCGGAAGCCCAGGAAGTTGGAAGACTTGAACCGGGTCGTCGAGATGAGGGCCTGTGTATAGGGGTGCATGGGAGAAGAGAAGAGGTCCCAGGCGTCGGCAATCTCTACCACCTTCCCCATGTACATCACCGCAATCCTGTCGCAGACGCGCCCGACGACGTTAAGATCGTGGGAGATGTAGAAGTAGGTGAGACCGTATTCTCTCTGGAGGTCCATCATCAGGTTCAGAAGCTGCGCCTGAATGGAGACGTCTAGGGCGGAGGTGGGCTCGTCGAGAATCATGAACTTCGGCCGCCTCACCAGCGCCCTGGCGATGGCCACCCTCTGGCTCTGGCCACCGCTAAGCTCGTGGGGGAACTTCTCCAGGAAGTAGTCTTGGAGGCCGACGCTCGCCAAGGATTGCAATACCATGTCTTTCCTTTCTCCTTGAGGCACGTGCGCCGCAGCCAGAGGTTCTGAGACCGACTGCTCCACGGTCCAGGTGGGGTCAAGAGAAGAAACAGGGTTCTGGTAGACGTATGAAAGCTGGCTGCTCCACTTGGCGCGCTCCCGTCCCCGCAGGGTGGAGACGTCGACCCCGTCCATCAAGACCGTTCCCGATGTGGGCTTGATGATCCTGATCATGCTCATCCCCAGGGTACTCTTCCCTGACCCCGATTCGCCGACGAGGCCGAATACCGTGTTCTTCTCGATGTCGAAGCTCACGTCGTCCACGGCCTTCACGTATTGCTTCTTGGCGAAAGGGAGCCCGCTCACGGGGAAGTACTTCCTGAGAGACTTGACCGAAATGAGGACTGACAAGGTCTCAGCTCTAGTAGAGGTGACAGGCCACTCCATGCCCTGGTTCGACGAACCTGAAGGCCGGGTCCTCGGTCCGGCATCTTTCGAAGGCGTAGGGACACCGGGGATGGAACTTGCACCCGGAAGGCAGTGAGCGGGGGTCCGGGGGACTACCGGGGATCGTGGCGAGCGTCTTCTCCTCGTCAGCACTCTTCCGGGGCCTTGGAATCGACGAGAAGAGGGCCTGGGTGTAGGGGTGCTTCGGGGACGAAAAGATCTCGGAAACGGTTCCGGTTTCGACCACGTTCCCTGCGTACATTACCATAATCGAGTCGCACACCGCGGACACCACGTCAAGGCTGTGAGTGATGAAGAGCATGGAGAACTCGTGCTCGCGCCTCAGCCGCGAAAGGAGTTCGAGGATCTGGACCTGGATTGTCGCGTCGACCGCCGACGTGGGCTCGTCGGCGATGATAAGGTCAGGTCGGGTGGAAAGGGCCATAGCTATCATCGCCCTCTGTTGCATGCCTCCGCTCAGCTGGAAGGGGTAGGAGTCAAGGACCTGGTCGGGGTCGGGAAGCTCGACCGCGCTCAGAAAGCCCGAAGCGGCGCGCCTTGCCTCTGCCCTGCTCATCCCCTGGTGGAGCTCGAGGACTCTGCCTATCTGGTCCTTCACCTTGAAGAGAGGGTTCAGCGACGTCGTCGGGTCCTGGAACACCATAGAGATTCTCTTCCCCCGGATTCCCCGGAGCTCCTTCTCGGAAAGGTCTAGCATCGACATCCCGTCGAAGAGAACCTCACCTGAGCGGTACACGGCGTTCCGGGGGACGAGCCGGGTGAGAGCGTAGGCAAGGGTCGATTTCCCCGACCCGGACTCGCCGACGATTCCGAGGATCTGAGACCTCTTCAGCGACAGGTCGACTCCGTTCAAGGCGTGCGTAATGCCCTGTGAGGTATAGTAGTCAAGGGAGAGGTCGGTGACCTTCAGCAGCTCAGCGTTGTCAGACATGGCTTCAGAGGCGCCTCCCACTCCTCCCAGTCAGCTTGCCCACGTCAATCATCCCCAAATCCACACGGAGCTTCGGGTCGAGCCTGTCTCTGATGGTGTCTCCCACCAGGTTGAACCCAATCACCAGGAGCGTGAGGAAGAGCCCTGGGAAGAGGGCGTACCACCAGGCCGTCGTAATCTGATTGGCGGATTCGGCAATCATCACCCCAAGGTCGGCTGTGGGTGGCCTGATTCCGAGCCCAAGGAAGCTCAGGCTTGCCTCCGCCAGGATCACGGCCCCGAGGTCGACGGATATCAGCACGAGCAGGGGGGAGATCGCGTTAGGCAGGATGTGCCTCCCAATTATGCTCCTGCTGCCGACCCCTCCGGCTTTGGCGACGATCACATAGGGCCTGTTTCGTATCTCCAGCGCCTGGGCTCTTGCCAGCCGTGCGAAGCCTGGCCACCAGGTGGCGCCCAGTGCTATCAGGATGTCGTTGAATCCTGGACCAAGAACGGCAACTATCACAAGAGCCAGGATCAGGTGAGGGAACGACAGCCAGATGTCGGTGACCCGCATCAGGGCTTCGTCGATGAGGCCCCCGAAGTAGCCGGCGGTGAGCCCCACCGCAAGGCCGATGACCACGGCCAGCATTACGACCAGCACGGAGATCGTGATTGAGGTCCGGATGCCGAAGAAGATCCTGCTCATGATGTCCCTGCCGGTCTGTTCGGTGCCAAACAAGTGCTGCCACGAAGGCGGACAGATTCCGGCTGCCGAGGTCGGGCAGGAAGTGTTTGCGGTCTGGCCGGCCCCCTGGTCAGGGTAGGGGGACACCCAGGGGGCGAAGACCCCTATGATGATCAGCGTCCCTACGATGATGATTCCCGCCAGGAACATCTTCTGGTGGAGGAGGCCCCGGATGGTCCGCGCGACTCTCCTCAGCACCTTTAGACGAGAGGACCCTGTCCTTACAGCTTCCGTCATCAGACAGTGATCCTCCTGTCAACCATCAGCTGAATCATGTCGACGGCGAAGTTGGTCACAACATAGACGATGCAGACGACTACCGAGACTCCGAGAATCAAAGGCACGTCAGGGGCACCGATAGAAGTGGAAGTTGTCCCCACGCCCAGGCCAGTTCTGATGAGCGAACCCAGCCCGGGCTGCAGGACGAATATGTCCTCGACGAAGACGACTCCTATCAGGGAGCCAGCGAAGATCAGCCCCAGGGACACCAGGACGGGGGCGAAAGCGTTCTTGAGGGCGTACTTCATCTCAATCTCTCTCCTGGGGATCCCGTAGGCCCGGGCGGTTCGGACGTAGTCCTGGTTCAGAGTGCCTATCATCGCAGCCCTCGTTTGCCTGATGACCACGCCGATGGGATAGGCCGAAAGCGTCGCGAGCGGGAGTATCAGGCTCCAGAGTATCTGCCCCTCTGCGGCGAAGTTGCCGGAGAGGAGGGCGTCGACGACGTAGGAGCCAGTTATGGTTGGGATAGGATGCTGAGTGAAGAAGAACAAGGAGCCCCCGTAGCCACCGAGAGGGAGAACATGGAGTGTCGAGAAGAAGACGATCTGGAGGATGAGCCCCGACCAGAACTGGGGGATTGCGACCAGCCCCATCGAGAAGATGCGGAGGATGCTGTCCAGCCTTCTGTTCCGGCTTCGGGCGGCGAGGATTCCCAGCGGGATTCCTATTATGGCGGCTATCATGGCGGCCATGGCCGCGAGTGTAAGCGAGTTTGGCAGAGCCTGGAACACTAGGCTGGCGACCGGCTGCCTGACGACGTTCGAGATGCCTAGGTTGCCGCTGAAGATTCCTGTGATGTAGATCCAGTATTGGACCCAGGGAGGCTTGTCGAACCCGTACTGCTGGGTGATCTTCTGGATCTCTTCAGGGCTGGGGTTGCTTCCTGCGTAGAGGGCCGCAGGATTCCCAGGGAGCAGGTGAGAGAAATAGAAGGTGACCGTCACGGTCCCCAGTATCACCAAGAAGGACAGTAGCGCTCTTCTGACTACGTACCAGCCCACATTCAAGGCAGGTCAACCGTAGTACATCTGGTACCAGAATGGGTACGCGAACCCGTAGTTCGGATTCGCCACATAGCCCTTCACGTGAGGTCCAAGCGCTAGTATGGTCTTCTCACCATAGATTGCCCAACCAGGGGCGCCCTGATAGAGCATGAGGTTCGATTTGGCGAACTCCTGTATCGACCGGGAAGGGTTGAGGGCCTCATCGATGTGCGCCTGCTGCAGGATGTTGGTGTATGTCGAGTTGTGCCAGTAGCTCCAGTTGTACAGAATCTTGTCCTCGTATGGGTGCGGCTGGATCGCGAACAGCTCGTTGGGCACCAGCCATGGATCGTTGGTCGTACCCACCCAGTTGAGGAGCAGTATGTCTTGGGCCTGGGTGCTGTTGGCGTAGCTCAGCGGGCCGGGGGCGAAGACGGTCTTCGTGGTGGAGTTGTAGTACCCCGCCTTTATCGAAAGGGAAGCAAAGTCCGTCCCCTGTATGCTGAGGGTGACGCCGAGTGGCGCCCAGTTCGTCTGCATCACCTGAGCGGCAACCGCAAGGAAGGGGCTGCCTGTCGAATATGTCACCACCCAGGACGCATTCAGCCCTCCGGTTATGCCAATGGACCTCAGGAGCGCTTTTGCTTCGGTGATGTTCCCCTGGGCCGGATAGCCGGGGACCGTGTTACTATAGGCGAACTTCCCGGGGTTTATCCCACCATTGAAGAGGTCCCCGTAGCCATAGAAGGACTGGTTAAGGACCTGGCCGTAGTTGATGGCCGTGAGGAGAGCCCTCCTCACCACGGAGTTGTCCAGAAGGGGGTGGTGCGTGTTGAAGAGGCACCAGATCGTAGCGAAAGACGTCGACGGATCGGCGACAATCCCTTGAGCCCTCAGCGTTGGCAGGTACTGGAAGTTGCCGCTGATTCCGGTCATGTTCACCTGCCCTGATTGGAGAAGTTGTATCGCGGTGTTTGGCTGGGACACGAACTTGATGAAGACCTGGCTAAACTGGTTGGACTGCCAGCCTCCCCAGTATTTGGTGTAGGCCCTCAGGGTTATCCCGGTGGCAAAGGCGGACTCGTTTGGCAGGAT
>DATFYS010000069.1:0-2162 GCA_035314885.1 Nitrososphaerales archaeon
GAAGCCGATCTCGTCCGGAGGCTGCCTGGGTCTCTGACGTCGTCGGCTGCTCTCTGGATCAAGCCGAGCATGCAGTGGAAGAGATCACTTCACAAGCGAGGACGGTCGAGGCGATGTCGGAGCGCATCAAGCGAACTGGGAGAGAATACTACGCCCAGTTCCCAGCGCCCATCGAACTGTTTGCCTTCGTCAGACTTCTCAGACCTTGGAAGCTCGTCGAAAGCGGCGTCTCATCCGGCGTTTCTTCGACCTTCCTCCTTCTTGGTGCCCGGGTGAACGGAGCGGGAACGCTGCATTCGATAGACTTCCCCACCGTCAGCGGCGAGGGACACGGCAACCCGCCTTGGTTCATCCCCGAGGGACACACCTCGGGCTGGGCAATTCCTCGGTCGCTAAGAAGAAAATGGGACCTCCTACAGGGGCGCAGCGAGGACTTGCTGAGGCCCCTGCTCAGCAAGCTTGGTGCAGTAGACCTCTACTGCCACGACAGCCCTGTGGACAACAAACACTTCGAGTTCGAGATGAAAGCCGTCAGTAGGCACCTTCGGCCCGGTTCCCTAGTCGTCGCTGACAACACCGACTGGAAGGTCTTCGAGGAGACCGCACACTCGCTCGGGGCAGTTGCGATTCAGCGCAGGAAGTCGAGCCTAGGCTCCTTCCGAGTTCCGAACAAGGGGAAGCTGCGAATTAGCAACTGAGGGTGAATTCAGTAACAGTGCTCTTATTACATCCGCATGGTCGGTCGTTTCAGCGTGTCAAAAGGCACCAAGGACGACCCCTGGGTTCTGAAGACCCCACCTGGCACTTCAGAGTTCAAGGCCTACCGGGACGAAACCCTCACCCCTCCCGCCATCGTGGTCTGGGTCGGGAAGACCGAGCTCCGCTATCAGCTCAGATGTCTCGACGACCTGCATGCGATGCTGAAGAAGAAGGGGGACTGGATGGAACTTGGAAGCGCCGACGAGCAGAAACCGGCGAAGGAAGGAACCGTAGAGGCCTGGGGCCGGTCAGCCAAGAATCCCGTCGGCGGCTGGTACGGTCTGAAGAAGGGGCTCCGCGGCCGTTTCGCCATGTACGTCCCTCCCGTGATGGAGGCCCTGAAGATGGCCGAGGTCGAACACAACCCGAAGAACAACCGGATGAGAGCCATCTAGCCTCCGAAGCCGACCTCTAACCGACCTTCATGCTCAGGTAGGCGGCAGCCCTTATTCTCTGGGTGAGGACGAATCCTGCGGCTTCCGCATTCTCTTTCTTCTGTGTCATGGCACGAACAAAACCCCCTCGGCCGTTTATGGTCAGGGCACCTTCGGTGCTCACTCCAAGTGAGTAGCCGATATATCCCGGCGCAGATAGGTTCGGCCCATGAGCGAGTTCAAAGAAAGAGTCGGCCACGGGCAGTCCGCGACGCTGTCTGTGGTTGACGGGGACCTTCTGCTGGAAGGCTCGACCGTGATCCCCGTCGACCGCGTCGTCGAAGTCCGCGGCGATGTCATCGTCAAACGCCGGTCCGTCGTCAAAGGGGACCTGAAGGCGGAAATGATCAGAGGTGACGGAGATCTAGAGGTGCAGGGGAACCTGGAGGCCGAAGAAGTGAGGCTGGACAACGGCGCCAGTCTGTACGTGGGAGGGAACCTGAAGTCCGGGGACACCAGCGTGCCGAACACGCTCAACGTCACCGGAACCACCGCCGTCGATGAGCTGCACGTGGGAGGAAAGTCGGTCCTTACAGGGGACGCCGAGACAGGAGATGTGAAGGTCGGAGGGACCTTAAGGGCCGAGGCCAGGATGAAGGCGGACGATGTCAACGTAGGCGGGTTGCTAGAAGCCAAGGCTCTCGTCTGCAAAGACGTCAGGGTGGGGGGAACCCTCTCCGCGGGGAGCTTGGATGCCGAAGACGTGAACGTCGGAGGGACCCTGAGAGTGACAGGGGAGACGAACATGAAGGATCTGGTCGTCGGGGGTAATGCCGAGATCGGGCCAGGGTCCGTAGGCGACGTCCGTGTCGGGGGGGCTTTGAGAACGACCGGTGACCTGTCATTCAATGACATAGACGTAGGTGGGCAGCTTGCCCTCGGGTCCGGAAAGGGGAGCAGCATCTCGGTAGGCGGAGTCCTGGAGGTGGGCAGGGATCTTTCTCTCGATGACGACCTTTCCGTTGGGGG
>DATFYS010000070.1:0-2327 GCA_035314885.1 Nitrososphaerales archaeon
GATTCCTTTCTTGAACCGGTCCGCGATGAACGGCGCAAGGACAAGATTCTCCATGAGAGAGAAGTCGAAGATGAACCCCGTTTTGTGTTCCTCACAGACGTGGGCCACCCCCGCTCTCCGTACTTCGTCTGGATGGTCACGCGTGATGTCCTGATCGTCAAGGAAGATCATCCCAGATTTGGGCCTCCTCATCCCCGTGATGACCTCGTCGAGCTCGCGCTGGCCATTCCCAGAGACGCCTGCCACGCCGAGTATCTCCCCTGCCCTCAGCTCGAAAGAGATGTCCCTTAGGGCGGGGGTACCGAGGTCATTGTCTGCGGACACCCCGTCGAGCTTCAGCACGGTCTTCCCTATCTCCCCGGCCAGCTTCTGGACGTTGTACAACACCTCGCGTCCTACTATGAGCATGACTAGCTGGTCCTGGGTCACCTCGCTCCTCATCTTGGTGGCGACCACCATCCCGAGCTTCATCACAGTGATCCTATCTGCAATGGCCATCACTTCGTCGATGTGGTGGGTGACGAACACGATTGATCGTCCTTCGGAAGCCATCTTCTTCAGGCTGACGAACAGCTTCTCCGTCTCGATCTCCGAGAGGAAGCTCGTAGGCTCGTCGAAGAGGAGGATGTCTGCTCCGATGAACAGGCACTTCAGTATCTCGACCCGCTGCCTCTCCCCGACCGATAGGTCCTCGATCTGCGCCTCCGGATCGACTGACAGGCCATACATCTCCTCCATCTCGAGGAGCTTGCTCTTGATCCCTCCCAACTCGAGGATTGGGTTGGTCAGCTTGACGTCAGTCATCAGGCTGAGGTTCTGAAGGACTGTCATGTTCGGAATCAGCATAAGCTCCTGGTGTACCATCCCTATCCCGGCCCGCATTCCGTCTCTGGGGGAAGTGATTTTGACCACCTTCCCTTTGACAATCACTTCTCCTGAGTCGGGCTTGTAGTATCCGTAGACTACGTTGCAAAGCGTTGACTTCCCTGCCCCGTTCTCCCCGAGGAGAGCGTGGATTTCCCCCTTCCTCAGGCCAAAGTCGACGTTGTTCACTGCCACCAGCGTGCCGAACCGTTTCGTCAGTCTTTTCGTTTCGAGAACCAGTGGTTCCTCTGTCATCCCTCTCAGGTTCGCTTCATCGCGACGCAGGACGGTATAAAGCGTTCTCCCTCATGTGTTCCAAATGGCATCGAGGCAACCCCTCAGAGCAGGTCTGCCTTCCGTGTCAGACAGCGCCGCCTCACAAAGAAGCACCCCCAAGGAGATGTCTATCCCCGACGTATGTCCACGCCGAGCCATTTCGAGGAGCTCATTCCTGAAGCTCTCTCGCTCCTCCCCAAGGGAAGCAAGCAGGAGACGTTCAAGCACTTCGTCCACGAATCCTCTTGCCGCATAGCCCAGAATTGCAGCGCTCTCTGGGACGGTTCCAGATAAAAGGAGTCCACGTGGCGTCAAGATTTGCTTCGACCTTCGGGACCTTGCGATGTAGTTGAATGCTGCCAGAAATCCTGCAACGAAATCGTCCCCCGCCGGTGTGAACCCTCCCCCCCTGCCGATCAGCGGAAGGTAACGTGGCACATCGTAGAGGACTCCCTGCTTTCCTCCGGCGAAGGGGACAAGCGTCCGTTCGACGAACGTCCTTAGTTCCACGTCATCGACAAGCGCGGGTTCAAACTTGGAAACATCGTACATCGACTTGAGCATGGCCGCCCCTTTCGCTAGTTGTACGGGGGGTGGCAGGACAATCGGCTTCCGGTCCCTTAACCCACTTGAATACACAGACGCCCCCCGGACGTCGATCGTCTTGCTGCCAAGCCTGATTCCGCTCCCTGCGAACGCCCACTCGTCTCCGACCCTGAATACCTCCTCCCCATCTCTTCCCTCCGAGATGTTGATGGTCATCGGGGACCTGAGGGCCCCCCACAAGACCAGGACGAAGTCGCTTCCCGACCGAAGGTAAGCCGACGATCCGAAAACCCTGGTGACTTTCCCTGGCTTTCCCCGTCTGAGAACCTTCACAGCGAGCTCCCCGATGTGGGAGGCTCGCAGGCTCATGCCCCGTACTTGTCTACGTAGGCCCCAAAGGCGTCCTTGAAGACCTGGATTGGGAAGCTCACTGTCCCTGCCCCCACTTGGCCCACCCCCGCCAGCCGATGGGCGATCCCAGTGTTGATTGTCGGGGTCACCCCCGTCTTCAGGACCTTCCTCAGATCGATGCCTACCGGCGTGCCTTTGAAGTCGAGGAATGGAATGAGGAAATACCTGTGCTGCGCCTGTGTTATCTCGTACATCCTTTCGGTGATGTCAAGGGCGCCCTGCACGCTCCC
>DATFYS010000071.1:0-2926 GCA_035314885.1 Nitrososphaerales archaeon
TCATCCTAGGCCTACAATGTTTTTCTAGAGCAAGCACTGGACAACCGGCCTTGGACGAACACAAGACCGTCCTCCTATCGATTTTTGCGACCCTAGTGGCCGCCGTGGGAATCCTCGCGATTACTGTCCTGGTCGCCGGTGGACTGTCCGTCACGCTGATCCAAGCGTACGTCCTACCCCTCGTCGTAACGTCATTCAGTCTGGCGGTGTTCGCTGCTGTGCTGTTCGCTCGAAAGAAGGGAAAGATTCCGGGGTTCCCACCAGACGAGGCTAAGCAAGAAACGGATTCTCATGGCCCGAGTCACGTGGAGCAGAAGGACGAAAAAGACGTCATCTCCTAAACTGATGACGGAATTGGCATTGGGCTGAGTTAGCGCGTTTTAGCTCCGCATCATCCACTGCGATTGTGAGACGTCTGTCAAGTGCGTGGGGAAACCAACAGGCGTTCTCGAACCCGAAAGCGGGCCCGGTGCGATTTGAACGCACGACCTACAGCTCACCCTCCGCGAGGTTAGGAGGCTGCCGCGCTGTCCATATTTCGCTTGCCTTCCAATCTGCGCTACGGGCCCAACCTAAAGCCCACCGAGGGGGGATATTACCTGTTTCCGGCCTAGCCGATGAGGTCGAAGCTCACTTCGAGCTCCTTTCTCGAGTTCCTGAACCTGGGGGTATCCAGCCTGATCCTCCCAATCGGGGAAGTGTTTTCCAGATGCCGCTCCTGACAGCAGTTGACGTTCCAGTCGGGGATGCGCACGATCTTGAGTATCGTCACCTCGCTCGGGACCGGGAACAGGTCGTAGATGTCCTTCCCGAAGTGCCCCTCGGCCTCCTGCCTTTCCATCTCGAACTCCAGAACCTCCGCCCCCTCTGCCACCTTCTGGTTGGCGGCCTGCTCCACCCTTGCGACTTCCATCTCATCGGGCTTCTTGTCGAAGCGCACCGTGAGCCTCCCGTGTGTCCCACGCACATAGACCGAAGTCGTCAGTGTCGCCCCCAGCACCTTCTGCACAGCCCCCTTCACCACGTGGAGGGCTGTGTGGGTCCTCAGCTCCTCTGAGCTCAAGCTACAGCCTCGTTACTATTTTGTAGAAGTCGCCCATCCTTGTCTCGAGGCCGTAGCGCCTCTCGTTGTTCCTCATGTACCAGAAGATGGAGAACAGGGTGGGCCACATCCTCGCCAGGCTGAACTTCCCCTCCACCTTTGCCTTGATGAAATCATACACCTTGGCGTAGATTGCGAAGTGGTCGAGGACCGCCTTCCTGTACCCCTCCCTGTCGTTGATATGGTCAACGAAGAGATTGGCACACTGCATGCTCGGAATGATCCCTTCGCCAAGCATCGGATAGACCGTCCCGATCGACTCCCCGACTCCGACCACCTTGCCATTGAAGAACGGCTCCATGAGCTTGGGGGGTGTGACCCTCACGGGCCTGCCAATCTTTCTGATGACTTCACAATGATATTTCTTCACGAACTCGTCCAGCTCGTAGCGGTACCTCCCCTTCAGGTCACCGGCCCCCACGTGCCCCATACCGTCCCCCAGGGGGAACCACCACCAGTAACCGGTCAGTCCTGGGTAGGGCCTGATAACGAAATCATCGTAGGGGATCTCCTTCGACTTGACTTGATACTCGAGCGAGGGAATCAGCAGGTCGTCCTGGACCTTCGGCAAAAGTGACCTGTGCAGCCCCGTCGCGTCCACCACCATGTCGAACCCCTGCAGGGGTCCGTTCAGGTCCTTCATCTGCGCTCCCCAGTGCACCTTCTTCCCCTTCAGCATGTCCTCGGTGAGCCTGTGCTTGTCATAGGTCACCATCCCCCGCAGAGGGATCTCCAGCTGTTCGTCCCCGAGGTCGACGAGCATCTTCTTCCCCCGGTGCAGAACGTAGTCCTGGAAGTTGAACCCCGCCTGCTTGAACAGGTCAGTGATGAACGGTTCGCTGGTCCCCCAGGCGCAGACGGTGTACCAGTTCTTCTCGGTCCTCATCTCGAAGACCTCTGCCTCGACATTGGATGGGAGACGGTTCATCAGGTAGGCTCCTGCGACGCCCGCACCGACCACTGCGAGTTTCACTGGACTAGGACCTGTAGGTTCCCTTCGCTTTCGTGCGTTATTCTACTTGTCGCTGGGTGAGGCATGCTCTGAAGTCAGGTTCAAATACGGGAGGTAAACCGCGTAAACTTGGTATCCCAATGGCAAAGCAACAGCCAGCTGCGAAGGTAGTGAAGGTCTCGGAGGACACTCACGCGAAGCTCGTCTCTCTAGCCAAGTGGGGAGAACCGCTGGACCAGGTGATCCACCGGCTCGTCACTCAGTCAAAGGGAATGGAAGACGTCGTGTCGGGTCAGAGTTCCATCTGCTTCATCGACGGACAGGAAGGGAGGCTCCTCTATCGCGGCTACGACATCGTCGACCTGGCACCGAAGTCGTCCTACGAGGAGACCACGTTCCTCCTCTGGAACGGGCACCTCCCGACTGCCCAGGAACTTCACAATTTTTCCGCAGATCTGACTGCAAAGAGGGGTGTCCCCGCCGGAGTTCTCAAGATTCTGACTGGCCTCCCATCCAACTGCGACGCAATGGACGCGCTAAGGGTATGCGTCTCGGCCCTTGGCATCTACGACGACCCCATGTACACCCCGCAGGAGAAGGCGCAGTCGATCGCTGCAAAGATCGGTACGATAGTGGCGGCCATACACAGGCACAAGCACGACCAGGAGATCATCCCTCCTCGCGACGAGCTCGGCTATTCCGCCAACTTGCTGTACATGGTGACGGGAGAGAAACCCTCCAGGGACGACGAGCGGCTCATGGACGCCCTGCTCATCCTGCACGCTGACCACGAGCTGAACGCGTCCACGTTCACCGCCAGGGTCATCGCCTCGACCCTCTCCGACGTCTACTCGGCGGTCACCGGGGCGGTC
>DATFYS010000072.1:0-9206 GCA_035314885.1 Nitrososphaerales archaeon
AATCCTGCCAGCGCCCCGAAGTCCATTATGTATGGTAGCCCCGTCGGGAAGTCGGTGTCGAAGAGGATTGTCCCTATGCTGCCACCGAGGAAGATGTCGATCCCAAGGAGGATGAAGAATTGCGGAGGGAATACGGGAGTCATTTGTCTGCGCTCCCGTTCTTGCTTTTCTGCGATCTGCTGTGGTCGACGTCCCAGTAGACGAACGCAATCCCGAGTATTGAGACAGGAAGCAAGGCGTAGTATCCGTTGAACCCCCAAAGAGCCGGAGAGATATATCCAACGTAGGGGACCACCAGGATCACGCTCCCGACGTAGTCGGCCTGGGTCACGTTCCAGGGGTCATCGTCGGGATTCGTCTGGCTGTTGTCCCCTTTGGTTACCAGGCAGGTGGCATCCCCGCAGTTCACTACCTTGACGACTCTGTGAACGACAATTGTTGGGTTGCCTCTGGGGTCGTGGAATGCGATTATCGCGCCGGGGCCGACGCCAGAGAATCCGGCCTTGTAGAGCACCGCGACATCGCCGTAGTTTATTGTGGGGGACATGCTGCTGGGGTTGTCCGTCACCACGTAGAAAGGCTGGGTACCCATGGCGTATTCCACAACACCGAACGCCGACAGGCCGACGAGTACGACCAAGATAGCGTATTCCCCCCACCTAAGCAGTCGCTTTGTAGATCTTGCCATGTTAGTTCACCGTGATCGCTATGGTGTCCTGTGCGTAGGGAGTGGTCGCGGCAGGGCCATTCAAGACTGCGCCCAACTGAATCTTCAGTGTGATCCTGACGAGGGTGGTCCCCACGTTCGTCACCGAGACCGCCAATCCAATGAACATGGTCTTGGAGGACGAGAGTGTCACCTGCGGTCCAAAGGTGTTTGGCGAGGTGGGGCTGCCAATTCCAGTTCCGATGACGATCTGCCTGCTCGTGGGTGCCCCGATGAATATCGTCATGTTGTTGATTCTCGTATTGGAGGAATTCACGAAACCCAGGTCGACCAGATAGGATGCCGTATTCGACAAGTTGGTCACGCTAAGAACGAATCCGTAGGTGTTCGGTTGCTGGAATAGCGTCAGCTGACTTGTTCCCCAATAGATGGTATCGGTCCCGCCTCCGCCGGTTTGCGGACTCATGGCTAATACCAAGAAGTCCCCCGCCGGGACGACTACGCTGTTCGCCGAAAGGTAGGTCTTCAACTCCAACTCTTTGATGGAAAGAGCGCTAGTCCCCGTAGAGAGCGTGTAGACAATGATGCCCGAACTCGTCTCAACGTTCAGGCTCAAGGTGAGGGCACTATTGGCTGTGGCGCTCGCCCAGAAGTCCACCAGCCACGACCCTCCAGGAATGGTCGTCGCGCTGGAGAATGACGGCGACACCAGGCACGTGCCTTGGGGCGAAGTGAAGGTGAATGAACCTGAGGTCCCGGGTACGGTCGTGCTGGTGTCGGTCGTGACCGAGCACGGTACCGGTCCGTTGGCATTCTCATAGTAGGACGCACCGGGGCCTCCTGCGACGGTTGACGGTAGTGCGACTGATACGGCGGTGTTCAATGAATTTGAAGATGAGCCTATGTTGCCGACTCCTACAATGGCATCGCAGGTCGTGACAAGATTGGTACCTGTGTGGGGATTTGTGGCCCAGGTCGTCGTTACAGTGCTCTGCGTGGTGGTCACGATGTCGAATGCGTCCTCGCTTTCTTCACCAAAGGTTGTGTGGTCGATCGGCGTGAACCCCGTTGGGACAACGTAGGTCGGTGTCGCCCCTTGCTGGGCGGTGCTGAACAGGAAGTCGTTGGGGTTCGAGGTTGACATTACGCACCCTGAGGGTTCATTTGCGCTACTGAACGAGGGGAGGGCGCCATTGGGATCGAATGGGTTGTTTGTGTTCGCGCCGTTGACAGCAAATATCAGCAGGCGCAGGTTTCCCCCGCCCGTGATTGTGACGCTGACAGTATCCGAGCTGAGGGGCGAGGAGGCAACTGCCCAGTAGGCGCCATAGGCCATCTGGCCCGGGCTCCCAGCCGGCGTATCTGCGCAGGCTGTCCGGATTTTCCAGGACAGCCCCTGGGTGTCGGTGGGGAGGGAACAACTGACTCCCCCGGCGTTGCCTTCGACAAGCACAACTATCACATCGTAGGGCAGCGTTGTCGAGATGGAGAGAGTGCATGGTGAGGTGCAGGAACTCGAGCTCACCGCGTGTCCGTCGAGTTCCAGGGAGGCCCCAAGGATTACGGTAGGGTTCCGGACGGTGGATGTGTTCCTCTCTGTTTCATAGCCGTACGCCCGGGCCGACGCGGCCCCCGGGATTGTGATCAACAGAAGCAACGCTAGGCATAGCGTCGAAAGCATTACTCCGTGCTTCTTCCCCATTTTGCACTAACGCTCCTTCGCTCTATCCTTCCCTCGGTCACTGTGGAATCCCTCAGACCGGGTGGGCGCACACCCCGGCCCGAGAACCACCCTAGACCCACTGGAAGGCGATGTTGAAGGTGACTGTCGATCCCGCGGAGGCTGTGTTCAACGCGTATCCGTAGAGCTCTATGAATCCCCTAGAGCCTGCTGTAAGGGTAGAGGGGAACCCTGCGAGGCTTTGCACGGCAGACGAAGCCGAGGTTATTGTCGAGCTTCCTGGACAGTTCCCTGGGGTGACCAGGGTACCATCTGGGTTGAACTCAGTCTGTGTTGTGCAATAGTACACGGTGATTGACCCGAGGTTGGTGACAACGAAATTGGAGAGCTTGATGTTGTTCAAGGTATGGGATACCGCCCCCACATTCTTGATGACTGTGAGGTTCGAGTAGTATGTCGAAGGCTGAGTTGTGCTGGTTTGCGTTACAGACGGGAAGAGACTGAACGAGATCGCTGCGTAGTCAAATGTGGCTGCAACGGTGACGGTCGCGCACGGCCAACTGGTGGTGCACGCGCTTGAGTCTTTTCCGGCGAACAGCTTCATGTCCGGTGTCTTCACTGTTCCGGTGGCGGTTCCAATGTAGTAGACGTAGACTGTGGAGCTTGCAGCTGCGATGAGCAGAGCTATGAGTAGGACTGGGATGATTTTGCCTGTTCGCGAGGCGAAGAAGTCACGTACTCCTTTTCTTACTTTCATTGGGCCACTCCCGCCTATAATTGGATATAGGAATCATCCCTAATCCATTAGACATAATTGTGATTTTCTGTTGACAAGTTGAGAGACCTTCGAATTCGCCTGATGAACAGGGTAATAAGTTCAAGTTTCTTCCAAGAATCAGTGACGTCGGTCGGTGAGTCCGGAGACGGCGTCCAGGCTGACGGCGTCCTCAGGCTAGCTGTGTCGAGACTGGTCGTAGGTTGCAGCTGCATTTGCGCGTCGATAAGAAGGACTAGCGTGCCGGAAAGGTTGGACCCAGAACTGAAATAACGCAGAATAGTCCGGCCTCGAATCATGGGACGCCTTAGCTTCGTTGGCCTCGGATTGGGCCCCAAGGGTGCTACCCTTGAAGGGCTGGAAGAGTTGAGGTCCTCCGACATCGCCTACCTCGAGTACTATACGACGCCCCATGAGCCCAGACTCCTAAGAGAGATCGAGCGTGCGACCGGTATCCAGCCCACGATCGTCGACAGGGAGTTCGTCGAGGATGGGACAAGGATCTTGGCGGAGGCTCAGGATAAGAAGGTCGTGCTGGCTGTGCTCGGGGACCCCATGATAGCGACAACTCACGACGAGCTTAGAGTCAGGGCGATCAAAAGCGGCATTGAGACCAGGGTCATCCACGCGGCAACCATAGCCACCGCAGCAGCGAGCGCTTCGGGGCTTCACTCATACAAGTTCTCGAGGACGGTGACAGTCACTCGGGAATCCGTCAACAGGCTCTCGCAGGCGTACCACATCCTGCACCAGAACCTGCTTGAGGGTGCCCACTCGCTTATGCTGTTGGAGTACGACGTACAGAGCGGCGAGGGGGTGACCCCGCCCGAAGCGATAGCGGGTCTTCTACTTGCGGAAGGTAACTTCAAGCGCGGAGTCGTAGGAGGATCTACCTTTGCCCTGGTTGTTTCGAGGCTGGGAAGGGAAGACGCCGGGATGGCGGCGGGGAGCTTCGATGAGCTGGCGAAGAAGGACTACGGGGAGCCGCCTCACTCTCTCGTGATCCCAGGCAAACTGCACTTCACCGAGGTGGACGCCATCGCGGCCATTTTCTCAGTTGATGTCTCGAAGGTGAGGAGCAATTCGGACACCGTCGTGAGGACTGCCCAGACGCTTGTTCCCAAATACGTGGCGAAGACAAAGCGTGCACTGGATTCGGTGAAAGACAAACTCGGACCTCAGTACCACGCAGTGCTTGAGAACGTAGATGCTTATCTGAAAGACGCAGAGCGCTTCTTGACCGATGGGGAGGACGAAATGGCCATGCTCAGCGTAGGATACGCCGAAGGGCTTTTGGACTCGCTGTCGTTCGCCGGCGTCGTAAGGATTGATTGGTAAATGTCAGATAGCAAGAGGATACTTGCCGCCATCTACTGCACAGGCCTTCGTGGAATAAGACCGACGCCGGAAGCATTAGCGAGACTTGTTTGCACTGAAGGACAGAACCTGGAATCGAGTCTCAGGCGTCTGACCAAGGCCGGGTACGTGAAAGATGAAGCCGGCAGAATGTCGCTTACTTCCAAGGGAAGAAGAAAAATCGTCGTCGTTTTCATCGGTGGGGGATTCGAAGTGATACATCGTGGTCATCTCTACACGATCGAAACGGCGAAGTCGCTGGGAGATGTCCTCGTTGTCTCAGTGGCCAGGGATAGCACCATTCGCCGGAGAAAGCATAGGGCCCCTTTGGCCAACGAGAAGGAAAGAGTGAAGCTCCTGTCCTCCCTGAGACAGGTTGATGCAGCGATCCTCGGTGCGCAGGGGGACATCTACAAGACGTTGGTAAAGGTGAGGCCCGATGTGGTGGCCCTGGGCTACGACCAGTATCATTCCGAGTCGGAAATTGCGCGAGAAGCGAGACGAAGGGGACTAAGAATCAGAGTGGTAAGACTAGATTCTCCGTACCCCAAAACCAAGACGAGCTCGTTGCTGAGAGAAACCTAGGAAAGACTTCGGCGGTCCAGCTTCTTCTCAAGGCGGGCCATCGACTTCCCGATATACTCGCGCCTCGTCTCCTCGGTTAGCAGGCCCCTGGTGTCTTCCACTAGCATCCTCGCAACGTCAATCTTCCTTCGCGCACCGTTGACCACATGATCGTATACGGCCAGAGGGGAGCAGGTGGAGTAGATCTCTTCCATCACCTCGAAGTATTTCCTAGCCTGGCCCAGCTTCCTGCGCATTATGGAACCAAGAACCATGCGCTTGAGCTCGCCGACAGTGTCGAGCAAGCCGAGAAGATACGCTTCGTGAGACACCCCCAAGCCTTCGATCACCGGAATGGGCTGGTCTCGCGAGAGCGCCATAACAGCTGAAGCCTCAACGTATTCAGTCTCCGGGGAGACAAGGTAACGGGCCGAGGGTCCTTCCCCTGACCGCCTCAGTGACCCCAGGAGGGATTTGGCTTTGGAAAGCTCCTTCTCCGCGTCCTTGGTCCTGCCTGAATGGATGCTGATTATTGCCCTTGAGCAGGCCGATATGACGTCCCTGCTCTCCTTGAGGACACGCTCCCTCCTTGCAAGCTGGTCTGCAAGATACGTATCCGTCTTTCGGATGGAACGACGCAGGGCCTCCAATTTCTGGCTGCATTCCCCCTCTGCTGCTCGTGATAAGCTTACTCGTGGACTCACGATGCCTCCCAAAATCGTCATTTTCTGCGAGTTGTCACACAGATCACCAGGATTGTGCAGAGTCAAGGCTTATGTTCGATTGAGACCGGAGTCTTGGGATGAGGAAGCGGACTGGGCCCGCACTCGTGCAAACGGCGCTGGCGGCCGTCCTGTGGGGTACATCATTCCCCGTGATTTCGGTGGGGTTGAAGGGAGGACTCGATCCGAGGACGTTCGTGTTCCTCAGGTTTGCCCTTGCCGCGCCCTTGATGTTGCTTTTCACGGCAGCCACCGGAAGGAAGACGAGCCACCTCCTACTTTCCAAGGAAGTGTGGATCATAGGCGCGTTCAACGCAGCCGGCTTCCTGTGCCAGTTCGTCGGACAACAGTACACCGCCGCCTCGATTGCTGCTCTTTTGATTAACCTATCAGTGGTAATGGCAGCAGCCGGTGGTGCCATTTTCCTCGGAGAACGATTCGGGGTCCCAAAGGGGGTTGGGATAGCCCTGGCTGTTGTGGGGACTGTACTTCTCACCACGAACGGGAACCTGGGGACTGTTGGTCGCGGACAGCTGCTCGGAGACTTCCTCTACCTTGGCGGCGCCGTCTCTTGGGCGAGCTATATCGTATACGCGAAGAAGAAGACTGACCAGCTCAATTGGGACCCGGTATCCCTCGCGGCAGGGATTGTCACCGTCACAGCCATTCTCGTCATGCCTGTGGCCCTGACCGCAGGGACTCCTCGCATCGACGAGACGTCGCTCTGGGCCATCGTATACACGGGGTTGGTCAACACGACGATCCCGTTCGTCCTATATCAGCAGGGTCTCAGGTATCTGACAGCCAGCTCTTCGGCTGTCATACTTACCCTGGAGATCGTAGTTGCAGTTGGAGTTTCGGTCGTGTACCTCGGAGAAGTCCTGTCGGTGCTGGCGTGGGTCGGAACGGCTACGATCTTGTCGTCGATTTTCATGGTTTCTGGGCTCGAGCTCAGGAAACAGGCTTCGACCGCGAATTGATGCGTGAGCTCCTCCGAGGACTTATCAATCGAGGCTAGAATGGTTTGCAGATGCTTCCTGCTTCTGACAGCCCGGCCTCCTTGAAGGGGTTGTTTTAGCTCGCCAAACCGAAGATACATTTCTGGAAGAGCACGGGAATATAGGACGATGCAGACATTGAAGCAGCAGGGATGGAAGGTCGCGAGGAGCGCGGCATCTCACGGGGCTGTCGACGTGTTCGCAGCGAAGGACGGTAAGGTACTGCTTGTGCAGGTGAAGAGCGGGGGAGCGAGGGTCACCAAGGAGGAGCTCGAGGAGCTCGTCGAGTGGGGAAAGAGTTCTAACGGAGACGCCGAGGTCTGGCATTTCAAAGGGGGGAAGCTGGTGAAACGCAGGGTCTACGCGAGCAAGAGGCCGAAATGAAGCCCAAGTGCTTTTTCTGCGACAAGGAACTGGAAGAGGTCCTTCACACATTCAGGGTCGGTCCGAAGGACGAACCCGTCTGCGAAGAGTGCCATAGGAAGACTGAGAACAGACGCGATGCGAAGGCGCAGGAAGAGAAGGGAAGCTCAGGCTGAAGCGGATGCCCGTTTCAGCTCTCTGATCAGAGTGGAGCATTCGGTGAACCCCTCGGCATCGTCAGAATTGCGGTAGCAGTCTAGCGCCCTCTCGTACTCGTCGAGGGCGGAGAGGGCCTTCACTGTAGGGGTGACACTGGGCTCGGACAGGATCAGGCGTCCCGCAGTCTCGAACCAGTTCGCCGCATCGTCGTACTGCTCGAGCTGATAGAGGCAGTGTGCGATCGTCTCGCAGGAGTCGACCCGCTGGGGCGAAGTGGCGAACTGCTCGAACTGTTCCCTCAGCTCGTAGACCGCAGCGTTGCCGCTCCGCATCTTTTCGAGGCTGAACTCCTGGGAGAAGTCGCGCATCTGCCTCCCGAGTGGCGTGCGCGCGTAAGAGGAAGCTACTCTAGATTTGTTGAGCCGGCAATCAAAGGACGATTGCTGTTAATGTTCCTTCATCACCGCGTTCTCGGCTTCCCTGAGCTTCCTCCGTGCAAGGGCCTCCTTGAAGCGCCTCTTCTGCGTTGGCGTGGTCACCTTCAGCGGGGGAATGAGAGTCGGCCTGCCGTTCTCGTCCAAGGCGACAAAAGTCAGGTAGCACGAACCGGTGTGGGCCCCTTTTTTCGTCATGGGGTTCTGTGCCTCGATTCTGACCCCGATCTCCATAGAGGTCTTGCCGACGTAGTTCACCGAGGCCTTCATTATCAGAAGGTTCCCGACGTACACCGGAGCAAAGAAGTTCATCCTGTCAATGGAAGCTGTCACTACGTTCTTGCCCGCGTGACGCCAGGCAACGATCCCGGCAACTTCGTCCATGTAGCGCATAATGGCACCCCCGAAGACGTTGCCCATGAGGTTGGCGTCTGTTGGCATCATCAGTCTAACCGTGGACATCTCCGATTCCGAAGCAGCCTTTGGGCGCAGGCCAGCCAAAGCTGGGCTGGCGGGTCTTCAGAAGTTGATAAAGATGATATCGCCCGGTGGCCTGTCGTGCTGGTAAAGCAGATACCCGTCGGTCCAATGCAGAACTTCGTCTATGTCGTTGTGGACGAAAGCAGCAAAGAAGCGCTGGTGGTGGATTCAGGGTGGGAGACCGGTCCCATCCTCAGCGCCGCGAAGGAAGCAGAAGCGAAGGTTCGATACGCGGTGGCGACTCATGGACACTTCGACCATGTGACGACCCTCGGCGAAGCCGCCAAGGCGCTCGGCGCCAAAGTGGTGGCCCATGAGAATTCCTCAGTGGACTGCGATCTCAAGGTCAAGGACGGGGACTTCCTGAGGCTTGGTAGGTCGGAGGTCAAGGTGCTTTACACTCCCGGCCACACCGAGGACAGCATCTGCCTCTACGACGGTAAGGAGGTGTTCACGGGCGACACGCTCTTCGTGGGAACCATCGGGAGGTTAGAAAAGGCCGGACTGAGGGCAATGTACGACAGCCTGTACCACGTCATTCTGGGGCTCCCTCCTTCCACGGAGATGTACCCCGGACATGATTACGGCGAGGTCACCCATAGGACCTTGGCCGAAGAGAGGGCAATGAACCCCTTCCTCGTCGCGGGCGATTTCAGGACATTTGCTTCGCTTTTCGGTTGAGAATCGAGGTCAGGAGGTCGACGGAGATGTTCCCTCCACTTACAACCAGGACTGTTCTCGTCCCCTTCACATCTCGCAGGGGCCCCTTCATGGCAGCGAGTGGGGAAGCTCCCGCTGGCTCGGCAAGGACCCTTCCGAGGGTCAAAAGATCATAGATCGCGTCCTCGAGTTCCAAGTCGGTGACGAGCCCCACCTTGTCCACGTACTTTCGGACCGCCTCGAAGGTCAGCTCTCCGGGAATCGCCGCTTGCATGCCGTCGGCAATCGTTTTGCCAGGGTCGATCTTGACCCGCCTTCCTGCCTTGAGGGACTCGTACATTGACGGG
>DATFYS010000073.1:0-5023 GCA_035314885.1 Nitrososphaerales archaeon
CGTCGATTGAAGGTCCTCGTGGACAGCAAACAGCGGATCAAACTCGTTGTTCAGCTTCTTTATCCTAACGATGAGGTCTGTGACGGCAAGTATGTCGGCCTTCGTCGCGTGCCTGATCTTTGGCGGGTGTTCCATCTGAACCACGACTTTACTCGGGCGGCTCACCTATAACTCCACTCCTTCTCAGGGCGTTCATCGTCCTCCGTGACAACTCGATCATTCGGGTGGCATGCTCAAGGGACTCTTTCCTCGTCAGCTTCTTTCTCGCCTGCCCCTCCTTGATGGCAGTCTGGCCTACGATGGCTGCCACCTCGGGGTATAACTCCCATTCCATCATCGTAGGGATGATGTGTTCTCTCGTTAGGCCCGACTCCTTCGCGAAATCAGCCAGGCCATGGGAAGCGGCAATGACCATGGTGTCGGTGATGGTCTTGGCTCTCACGTCGAGGGCCCCCCTGAAGATGGCGGGGAAGAGGAGGCTGTTGTTCACCTGATTGTGGAAGTCAGATCTTCCGGTGGCCACAATCTCAGCTCCCGCCGCAATGGCCTCGTCGGGGAACATTTCAGGAACGGGGTTCGCGAGGAGGAAAGTCACTGCCCTCTTGTTCATCACTGCAATTTCCTCTTTCTTGATCTTCCCCGGTCCCGGCGTAGAAGCGGCGATGAGAACGTCGGCCCCAGTGAGGGCTCCCTTGAGGCCCCCAGTGATCCTGTCGCCATTGGTCTCCATGGCCAGCTGGAACTTCCATTTGTTCTTCAGAGAAAGGTAGTCGATGTCCTCTCTTTCTGGGTGGAGGATCCCCTTCGTGTCAATCACGATCAAGTCGCGAGGATCCGCGCCAGCCTTGACGAGCAGCCTCACGGTCGCTACGTTTGCCGCACCAGATCCGAACAGGACTATCCTTGTACCCCGCAGCTTCCTTTCGGTCAACTCGAGAGAGTTGAACACGGCCGCAAGGGTGACCCCGGCGGTCCCCTGTTGGTCGTCGTGCCAGACGGGAATCGTCATCTCCCCTCGCAGTCTGTCGAGGACTTCGAAGCACTTCGGGGACGCGATGTCCTCCAGGTTGACACCACCGAGGGACGGTTCCAGCGACCTGACCAGCGAGATGAGCTCTTCCTCGCTCGACACCCTTACCGGCAGAGGAATCGCGTTCACCCCTCCAAGGTAATTGTAGATCAGCGCCTTGCCTTCCATGACGGGAAGGGCGCCTTCGGGCCCAATGTTGCCCAGGCCCAGTACCCGGCTTCCGTCCGTGACAACCGCAACGGTGTTCCACCTGCCGGTGTACTCGAAGGAGAGTTCTTTGTCCGCCTCTATGGCTTTGGACACGGCTGCGACCCCGGGGGTATACCAGATGGAGAAGTCCTGGAGGGACCTGACCGGGACCTTGGGCGCCGCGGTGACCTTCCCACCGTAGAACTTTGAATAGACGAGCGCCTTCTCTGAGAACTTATCCTTAGGAGGTGTGTTCGGCATTGTTAGCTGCCGGGCCCTGTCCGGTATATGTGCTCTATCGCCAGACACATGGTTTCTTGCACGCCTGTCGATGATGTGATGACTCGTGCGCATTGTGACTCCCAAGGTCGCTCCCGAATTCCGCCTTAAATGGTGGCTAGGCGATTCTCAAGAGTGAAAACCGGTAGCCTCTCCTGGTTCCGTGCACTGGTTTTATTATCAAGAAAGCGGCGCGCCAGATGGCATGGCGAAAGACCCGGTCTGTGGGATGCTGGTGAAGGAGTCCCCGGACGCACTGAAGGCCGATGTCGGGGGGACTCGGTACTACTTCTGCAGTGATACGTGCCGCCTGGAGTTCCTTGCTCCTCAGAAGGAGCTTGCGAGGCTCAGGAGACTGGTAGGAGTTGGGGGGGTCCTGACGGCCATGATACTTGTGTTCACCTACGTCCCCCTCCAGACAACCTACACGGGCTTCATCTTGCTGATCCTCGCAATCCCGGTCCAGTTCGTCGTCGGCTACAGGTTCTACAGAGGGGCATTCCACGCCCTAAGGGCCAAGACGAGCAACATGGACGTGCTCGTGGCAGTTGGCACCTCGGCGGCCTTTGGCTACAGCGCCGTGGCGGTGCTCTTCCCCTCCTTCTTTGGGAGCAGTGGAGTTTACTTCGACGCCGCCGCCGTGATCATCACCCTAGTCCTGGCAGGCAGGCTTCTGGAGAACCTGACGAAGGAAAGGGCTTCAGAGAGCATAAGGAAAATGATGGAGCTGAGGCCCAGGGTCGCCCATCGAATCAGGGACGGGAGCCTTACTGACGTGCCGGTCGAAGAACTTGTTGTTGGAGACATGGTCGAGGTGAAGCCGGGGGAGAAGGTCCCGACGGACAGCTTGGTCCAGAGCGGAACTTCCCACACCGACGAGTCGTTGTTGACTGGGGAAAGTGCCCCAGTGCCAAAGGGACCCGGAAGCCAGGTCATGGGGGGATCGATCAATTTGGACGGGCGGCTCGTGCTCGTCGCCACAGCAGTGGGCCAGGACACCGTCTTGGGCCAGATGACCAAACTTGTTGAGGAGGCGAGGGCAGGGAAGGCCCCGGTGCAGCGATTGGCGGACAGGGTCGCGGAGTACTTCGTTCCTCTTATCCTGATGGTGGCGGTCTCGGCCGCGGCTGGGTGGAGGCTGATCGGCGGTGCCACTGTTACGACGTCGGTCCTGATCTTCGTGTCGGTGGTGATCATCGCTTGCCCCTGCGCCCTGGGTATCGCCACTCCTGCAGCGCTGCTGGTTGGGACCGGAAACGCCGCCAAGCGGGGGATCCTCATCAAGGGGGGAGAGGCGGTTGAGGCAGCAGCCAAGGTAGACACGGTGCTGCTCGACAAGACCGGAACAATCACCGAGGGAAGACAATCTGTCGTCGCTGTGATTGGAAAAGACAGGCGCGTGATCCTCGGCGCCGCGGCCGCCGTTGAGTCGGGGTCGGAACACACCATCGGACGGGCGATAGTGAACGGTGCGCGTGAATCGGCAATCGACCTCGCCGAGGAGGATGAATTCCGCTCGGAACCAGGGAGGGGGGTTTCGGGGCTAGTCGACGGGAAGTTGGTGAAGGTTGGGAAGAGGGACTATGTGGGCCTGAGGGAAGGATGGGAGGGGGACAAGGAGGTAGAGGGGTTGATGGCCGAAGGCAATACCGTTGCCTTTGTCAGAATAGGGGAGGAATTCGGGGCCATCGCTGTGGGTGACAAAGTGAAGGAGGACGCCGAACAGGCGGTCCGGGAGTTCTCGGAGATGGGACTACGTGTGGTCATGCTCACCGGAGACGACCCGGCCACCGCTGCTGCCGTGGCCAAGAGGGTTGGGGTAAACGAAGTGAAAGCCGGGCTCCTTCCCCAGGACAAGGAAAAGGAGGTGGCAAGATACCAGGGCGAAGGCAGGGTGGTAGCCATGGTGGGAGACGGGGTGAACGATGCGCCAGCTTTGGCGAAAGCTGACCTTGGGATCGCCCTGGGGAGCGGGACCGACGTCGCGAAGGAGACGGGGGGAATCGTCCTGATCAAGGACAGGCTGACGGACGCCGTGGACGCCGTGAGGATTGGAAAGGCGACGATGAGGAAGATCAAGCAGAACCTCCTGTGGGCATTTGGTTACAACGCGGTACTGGTCCCGATCGCAGCGGGGCTCCTGATACCTTTCTACGGCGCGGGAATCTACTCCTTCTTGCCCTTCTTGGCCGGGGCGGCGATGGCCTTCAGCTCGGTCTCGGTGGTCTCCAACTCGCTCCTCCTGATGCGCTACGAGCCACGCATGCACTCCAAGTCTAACCTTTAATTCACGAGTCGGCCAGGCAGGACTAGGTGGCGATCTGCCGTGGACAGCAAGTATGAGAATTACGTTACGAACAACCTGAACGCCTTCGCAAAGGAAGTGATCAGGCTCGCTTCCCAGAAGAGCGTCTCCGCCAGGCACGAAGGGGTGGAGGAGTGCGCCGTTCTTGTGGAGAAGATGCTGAGTGAGACGGGAGCGAAGACGAAGGTGCTCAAGATGGAAGGGGCCCCCCCACTGATCTACGGTGAGATCAAGTCGAACCGGTCACCCAAGACCCTTCTGTTCTACAACCACTACGACGTACAGCCCGAGGAACCCCTGGAGCTCTGGAACTCGCCTCCCTTCAAGCCGGAGATCAGAGACGGGGTGATCTACGGAAGAGGGGTCTCGGATGACAAGGGGGAACTCGTTTCAAGGCTGAAGGTCGTAGAGACTTTCCTCAAGACCACGGGTGAGCTTCCGTGCAACGTCAAATTCTGCTTCGAGGGGGAGGAGGAAACTGGCAGCGTCCATCTGGAGGAGTATGTCGCCCGGAACAGCGAGCTGTTCAAGGCCGACGCCGTCATATGGGAATACGGTGGGGTCGACCTCGAAGGACGGCCAAGTGTGAGCCTGGGAGTGAAGGGGATGATCTACTTGGAGTTCGTCCTGAAGTCCCTTTCACAGGACGCCCACAGCAGCCTGGCGGCGGTCCTTCCGAGCGCTCCGTGGAGGATGGTCAGGCTACTCAACATGCTGAAGGACAAGGATGAGAGGATCCTCGTGCCTGGGTGGTATGATGGAGTCGGTTCCCTGGCAGAGGATGAGCTGGAGATCCTAAAGCACTCGCCCTCCGAAGGTGAAGAGCTCAAGAAGATGTACGGCGCGTCAGAGTTTCTGGGAGGAATCGATGACGAACAGGCGAAGAAGGCTCTCGTCCAGCGGCCCACCGGGAACATCGCTGGGATCTGGTCAGGCTACCAGGGGCCCGGGTCGAAGACCGTACTGCCAAAGGAAATCCATGTGAAGATGGACTTCAGGCTGGTCCCCGAGCAGGACCCCCATGACCTGTGGAACAAGATGAGGAAGTACCTTGATGACAACGGATTCAGAGACGTGGAGATGCAGCTCGAGAGCATGGAGCCGGCGGCAAGGACATCCTACAAGGACCCCTTCGCCCAAGCGGCACTGGCGGCGGCCGAAAAGGTGTATGGCAAGAAGCCCGTGGTGGAGATTGGCTCCGCGGGGACGGGACCCCTCTA
>DATFYS010000074.1:0-5856 GCA_035314885.1 Nitrososphaerales archaeon
AGGTAGCTCAGCTCCTCCTTGCTGAACTGGGGCGGGAGCGAAGCTTTCGCGGCCCTGACGTGCTCCGGGAGGATTCGGGGGGATTCCGAGGCGTCGGCGAGCTTCCCGGCCCTGTAGATCAGTTCGAGGACGTAGCGGGCGTCCCCGTAGGCGCCGGCTATGTCGGCCGCCAGCTGTATGGTCTGTTCGTCCAGTGCGCCGTCGCTGAACGCCTCCTCCCTGGAGGTTATGATGTCAGCCAGCTGCTCCGGGACGTAGGGGTCGAGCTTCACCTCGTTCCAGGGGAGGGAGCTGAGGGTGCTCAGGTCCACCGCCTTGGCGTAGTCGGTGGTCTTCGAGATCAGGAGGGACGAGAAGACCTGGCGCCCTTCGGCGGTCTCCCTGAGGCGCGTTATGGTGTAGAGGGCCGACGGGTCGGAGGCTATCAGGGAGTCGACCTCGTCGAAGGCGATGACGAGGTGGATCCGGCTGTTCTTCAGCTCCTCGACCAGGGCGGAGAGTAGCTCTTCGAAGCTGTAGCCGCGCGACGGATAGCTCTGGCCCAGGGATTTCAGGGCCTTCACCATCACTGCCTGCAGAGACCGTTCGATCCTGCAGTTCACCAGCAGGGTCTTGACCAGGTTGCCGTAGAGAGCTGCCTTCTTCTGCAGCGACTCGCCGAGCTTCTTGGCCATCATGGTCTTGCCTGTGCCGTTGGGACCGGAGAGTATCACGTTCTGGCTGGCCCGGGACGCGTTCTGGACGACGCTCTGGAAGTAGAGCTCGAGCATCCGGAGCTGGGAGTCGCGGTGAGGGATCTGGTGCGGGAGGTATTCAGGTAACAGGATGCTGTCGTCGCGAAAGACGGAACGCGGAGGCGCCATGGGGTTTCATGATTTCGCGCATTTCGTCTTATAACCTTGATTATGCATTTGAGAGAATGACCGATGGGGGGTTCGGCGAAAGTATTCTGCGCAATGCAGAAATCACGGGGCAAACCCCGGAACGCCGATGAAGGCCGTAAGGTTCCACAGGCACGGCGGACCCGAGGTCCTGCAGTACGAGGACGCACCGGACCCCGTACCGAACGCTGACGAGGCGCTGGTGAGGGTCAAGGCATGCGCCCTGAACCACCTGGACCTCTGGGCGAGGAACGGGCTCCCCAATGTGGAGATCCCACTCCCGCACATCTCGGGGAGCGACGTGTCAGGGGTGGTCGAGTGGGTCCCCGAGGAGGAAAAGGAGTTCCATAAGGGGGACGAGGTTGTGATGAATCCGGGGGTGTCGTGCGGCAGGTGCGAGAAGTGCCTCCTGGGACTGGACAATCAGTGCAGGTTCTACACCATCATAGGGTACGGGGCGGATGGAGGCTATGCGGAGCTCGTGAAGATCCCGCGCACCAACCTGGTGAGGAAACCTGAAGGGATGAGCTTCGAAGAGGCCGCGTCGTATCCACTGGTATCCCTGACAGCATACCACATGCTCGTCACCAAGGCAAGGCTCCTTGCGGGGGAGACGGTCCTCGTCCTTGGGGCGGGGTCCGGGGTTGGCTCGGCGGCGATCCAAGTGGCGAAGGCGTTCGGGGCGGAGGTCATCGCGACTGCGGGGGGATCGGAGAAACTGGCCAAAGCAAGGTCACTGGGAGCGGACCATGTGATCGACCATTACAGTCAGAACGTCCTGGATGAGGTCAGGAAGATCACAGGGAAGAAAGGGGTGGATGTGGTGGTCGAACACGTGGGGAAATCGACCTGGGAGGGGAGCGTCAAAGCCCTGGCAAAGGGGGGGAGGTTGGTCCTCTGCGGTGCGACCACAGGGGCAGAGGTAACTACAGACCTAAGATACGTGTACAACAGGGAGCTGACCATCTACGGGAGCTTCATGGCGAGCAGAGGGGAGCTGCTCACGGTGACAAAGCTGTACAGGACTCATCAGCTTAGGCCCGTCGTGGATTCCGTCTTCCCTCTTCATAAGGCCGCGGACGCGCAGAAGAGGATGGAAGGGAGCGAGCACTTCGGGAAGATAGTCCTGAAGGTCTAGGACACTATCTCGTAGGAGTGGGTTATCTTTGCGGTGGGCTGCAGGGTCGCGCCCACGCTGCAGAACTTCTCGGTGCTGTCCCTGATGGCTTCCTCGACGTACTTCTCCTCCAGGTTCTCCCCGCTTAGGACGTACTTCACGTGTATGGAGGTCCAGGGCTTCGGGAGCCCGTGCTTGGGGCGGTCACCGGTGAGCATGATCTTGAGCGACTTCAGCTTCTGGTGCCTCTTGTTCAGGATGGCGACCACGTCGATGCCGCTGCAGGCTCCCAGAGAGGTGAGCAGGGCCCTCATGGGGCCGATCCCCTTCTGGATGCCGTCGGTGGAGTCGTAAACGACCGAATGACCTGCATCGTCTGAACCGATGAAGACGTTGTCCCCGTTCCAAGCAACTTCAGCAAGCCATTTCTCTTGTGCCATACATCAACCCACGGAATCTTCGGTTAGTATCGCGAGTATGCCCTTTAAGGACTCTCATTCTTGGCTCAAGGAACAACACCGGCCAAGCCCCTAACGGATTGTCTTTCCAACGTTGTTCAGAGTGGGTTCAAAGGGATGAGACTGGGAACCGTACAGCCCCACCCTTGAGGCCGCCTTCCATAGAGCCTTTGGAAACATAGGAGAATCTCGATGGATTATGGTACCCGACGAAGGCACCAAGAATCTGCAGGTGCATGTTAACAATAAGTCATGAGTAATGGGCACGTTTATCTATGGATTATTATTATAAGCAAAGCGCGAAAAAAATGATTTCGCAAAATCGGAAGAAAATGTTAGACATCCTACCAGTCCTCCTCTTCGTCTTTGGCGCCATCCCTATGGCGACGGTCACCGCTTCGAATTCCACTCTGGTCGCAACTGTGAGCGCCAACGACGCGAACCACGCCCTGAAAGCAACGTCATACCTCGCCATCCTCTGGAAGTATCCGGAAAGCGGTGCGCCCTCAGGGGTGACTAGCGCTACCTTCAGCGCTGGGAAGTCGGTCATCCTAAACGACCCCGCCGCATCGGCCGCGAGCACCCACTATTCTGTCCAGGTGATAGCCAAACTGAAACACGGGGCCGAGATGCAGTTGGCTAACTATCACTGGGGGACCGACCTGTCGCCGGTGACGAACCTGGCCATCACGGTCGTGAGTTCTGGGGTCCAGATCAACGCCAACGGGCAAGCCGTCCCCTATCAGGTGAATCAACCAGCTTCGGCTAACAAAGGGAACACAACCGCGCCGCCCACCGCCACGCCGAACGTGGCGGCACCAATGACCTGGCCGTTCTCAGCCCTTGGCAGTTGGAACACGAGTGCTCCGGCCAAGCCGGGTGCGGCTGCGCCTCAGACCGGTTGCTTCCTTGGTCAGTGCTGGTATAAGATCCAATCGTGGGGCAACCTGCTGACGACCCTCGGTGAAGGCACCGGCGCAGGATACATGAACGACCTCTTCACCTACGGAGTGAACAGTGGGTCCACCGTGAGCACCGTGGTCTCATCTGGAGGTCCGTTCAGCGCCTCCGGGAGTGTGACTGAATACAACACCGGGCAATACGGTGTCCAGTGGGCGCTCCTATACTGCTGCCAAAACTACAACGCCCGGAGCGGGTTCGCCTACGAAGAAGACCAGTATTGGTGGTGTTTCAGCGGGGTGTGTCATCCCACGAGCACCTACCAGATATACACAACGGGCTACAACGGCGGCAACTCTCCGTGGACCTACGGCTCCAGCTCCCAACCCGGCTCCTGCCTCAACTACAACACGCAAGTAAACGGCAAATACAGCGGGGGTGGCTACCAGCCCAACACCCATGCCTGGTTCTACGCCGCCAACGGCTACTCGTACACATACGCGCTGACAATCTCCTCAGGCATCGTAGGGGGACAAGGCTCGGCGACGATCAGCGACAAGACGTATTACAACAGTTACACGAGCCAATACTTCACCTTCCAATCATACTACTCTCAATACTACCTCTACACGAACGGCCTCTACAACAATCCGTCAAACTGGCCGGTCGTCTTCAGCACTACTTCATCGGGCTCCTGCTACTAGGGCGGGGGTCCTTTCCCTTTTTCTACTAGGAGACACCTGGAGGATCAGCTTGAAGCCCAGATCGAAGGAACGCCTGGTCTACGTCGCCTTACTCGCGGTCATGATTATAGGCATCCCCACGCTGTGGATCGAGCTCACGCCGAGGCCTTCCGCCCCTTCTGGCACGTGCAGCTCTTCGTTCGTTCCGTCCTCCCTTTCGAACCTATATCGGTCAGGCTACACCCCGAACTGCGGGGTCGGAAGCGCCACCGATGGGAGGCTGAACATCATAGTCCACAACTACCACTTCTCTCAGGCCAGAGACATCAACTTCAGTTTCGGCCCGAGGGAACTGGGGCCTCCTCCGAATGACATCTTCCTGCTTCTGAACGTCACGGTGGTGAACGTGGGGGGCGGCAACGCGAGCATAGTCACGGATTGGGCGGCGGCGATGTGGAACGGGACCGGCTACTCCGGCACCGCCTCGAACTTTGCCGCCAACGCCACCTTCTCCCACACCTATCCGAACAGGGTAATCCCCGATTCCACAAGCCCGTCACTCTATGTCCCCGCGGGCTCCCGGGTGGACTTCTGGGTCTTCCTATACATCCCCTACGGGCCCAATCCCACTAACTCGGACTTTGACCAGGTGAAGGCCTGGTCCCTCCGCTACGTCGCCTACGAGCAGCCGGGCTACGGCGGGATTTACGAGGGAGGCGGAGCGTATGCCTGCAATCTGGGTGTCCCCTGTCTGGACATCTACCAAGAATATCTGATTAAGATGCCCTGAGACGAGCATGAACAGACAGATTCCAAGAACTTCTTGGCTCCTCCGGTTTAGGTGTCTGGAACGTGGGGAGCTGGTCGGGACCGCCCTGCATGACGTCAACGTCTGGTTCATGCCAAATGTCCTGGCCGGAATGTTCCTCGTGTTGGCCGGCAACATCTGGGAGTACATGATAGACGGGAGAATCACTCATGCTTAGCCCCTGGGATTCGGCGTTCGACCTCCTCTACTTGGGAACCTTCCTCGTTTTCTGGTATTGCGTCTAGCTCATCGCCAAGGCAGCCGCGAAGGGCTGGGGACCCTGGAAGCGCAAGTCCCAACCAGTCCCCTCTTGATTGGGTCTTTGATCCCATAGGCGCCATCATCGTCGCGTTCCTAGTGGCAATGGACGTGTCTGCCTATTCTGCCCACACCAGACTCGTGATGAGGGGATTCAAGACGGTGGTCCAAGGATTCACGTGCTCCTATTGCTCTAAACGCCCTCTACGTCAAAGATTGGCTTTGCCTAGGGTCACCAACGCGGCGTGGATGAACTTCTAGTGCGAATCTCAACGTAAAGGTTGTTGGGGCAAGCAGGATTCTCATTTGTACTTCGCCATTCGAACAGCATCGGGAAGCATCCTGTCGACCTTTGCGGCGGCCTCCTAGGGGCTGAAGATCCAGCTCCGGGTCTTTTGGTCATAGAGATCGGCCGGTGTGGTGAACACAAGCGCGTTGTCTTGATCTGCGATTCCGAAACGTATTCTGTCTGCCATCCCAGAGATGACCGAACGAAGGCCAATAATGGGGAAGGCTCAGGGATCAGTTCCCTGGACCGCCGTGCTAGTCTCTCGGACGGTCGGCCACTTCTGGGTGTAGAGAAAGCCGAGCCATACCACAGTGCAGAAGGCCAGGGCGTCGGCCCCCATTACGACGTAGGCCGGGTATCCTGTCACGTAGCCGTAGGACAGCAGCATGCCAGATCCAACGAAGGCCACCAAGGCCAGAGGCGCCACGACCTTCCTGTGCCTCCATACCCAGGTGCTCTCTC
>DATFYS010000075.1:0-2518 GCA_035314885.1 Nitrososphaerales archaeon
AGGCGAGTTCTTCATGAAAATCGTCCCGCGGGTTGCCAGGTTCTTTCAGATAGTGGCCGGTTCAACCGTGCTCTTTGGGGCACTTCTCCTCTATACTGGCATTTCCAACGGAGATTTCAGCGGCCTTACGCTTGCGAGCACATGGGGACTCAGCATCTCAATCGGATTGTCATTCGGACTTGTTGCGTTCCTAATCTCAGAGTTTGCCGCCGTCCCGCCTCTCAAGAAGGCCATCAGGATAATCACCGAGATGCACGGATCAGGCCAACAAAAACCGCCACCAGAGCTTCAGGAGACGCTCAAGAGGGCCGCTCTTTTGGCCAATGTAACTGTCGCGCTTCTTGTTCTGGCGCTAATCTTCATGGTGTCCGCCGGGTTCTACTGAGCCCGCGTCATGTTCGTCCGTGGGAATCCACTTTCCGAACCTGCTTGGGGGCGAGTCCCACCAGGCCCGCAGATACACGACCCTGGGCTGACTCCGCATTAGATCGGAGGGATGTGCCTTTCCTCTCCACGCTCGTAGGGTGGTTCGATCTCTCCTTGGAGCCCTACGAAGCGTTCATCTTGAGATTGGCAGTGAAGAACTCCGTTATCTTCCTGTAGCACGTAACTCGATTCTTGAACTTGATCACATCGTGGCCCTCATCCTCGAAGACCAAGTACTCGACCGGCAGCCCACGGGACCGTAGCCGATCTACGACGTCACGAGTCTCTTTCTCGACGACCCTAGGGTCGTTCCTGCCTTGGATCATCATCATCGGACAGGTCACGCCGTCGATATGGGTCGAAGGCGATCTTTCGGCGAGAAACTCCTTGTCCTTGTCGGGGTGACCGATGGAGAGATAGAAGCTCGTCTTCCAGGTCGCCGGCAGTCTCTCGAGGAAGGTGAACAGGTTGTACGGCCCGAACATGTCTACTGCCGCTTTCCAGAGATCAGGGTGCCTCGAGGCGAGGGTCAGAGTCATGTACCCGCCGTAGGATCTTCCAATCACTCCGCGCCTCTTGGAGTCGACCCTCGGCTCCGTCCGTTCGAGCCCCTTCAACCCTTCGACAAGGTCAAGGCGGTCCTTCCCGCCCCAGTCGTGGTCGACCATTTTCATGAACTTGAGCCCGTACCCGGTGCTGCCTCTGACGTTGGGGACGAACACGGCGAACCCGTTGAGCGTGAGGTACTGGATCAAGGGCATCGAGAACCAAGTGAAATCGGGCCTTTCTTGGCCCTGCGGGCCGCCGTGGACATACAGCACAAGCGGGTAGGGTGCCCTGGCACCAAGAGCCGGGGCAGGGAGGTACATCCTTGCGCTGATCCTCAGGCCGTCGAAACTAGTGTAGCTTGCGTCTTCTCCAGGCGAAAGGCACTCCTGAGGGATACCAAGCACTCTCTCGTTTGAGAGCATGCGGTACCGGGGGCCGCCCTGCACAGTCCAAACGTAGATCTGAGACGGAGAAGTTGCCGTCGTGAACGAGAATACGTAGCCACGCTGCTCCTGCCCTGTCTCATCCCCTGACGATTTCCAAGGTTCTATTCCCAAGATCACACCATCTGACACCGGTTTCTTCCCCACTACGCAATGGTCGACAACCAGAGTGTGGGAGTCCTTCCCGCCCCCGTCTGTCACGAGCCTTCCTTCGTAGGCGAAACTGCATCCGTCGATGTTGTAGAAGAGGAGGTAGCGGTCCCCCTCGAGTTTCTTCACATCCTCTAGCTCCCCCTTCCCTTCGTGGGTCGTCCCCGAGATCCGTATCGGTTCCAACCCTGACGGGCTGTCCAACGGCAGATAGGCGAGGGACCCCTCGTCACTGAAGATGGTTGTTCTGAGGACCAGCCCCTTCTCGTCGTCCGTGAAGTTGCACGTCAGGATTCCAGAGGGAGGGTAGACCCTTCCGGCCTCCCTCTTCTCCAGGGGAGTGCCAAAAAGCAGCTCGCGCTTGCCAGCGCCCTCCGTCCACACAAACAGGACGTTGTCGGCCGCGGTGTATCCGTCGATGAGAATGACCTTGGTGTTGCTCCTGTTCGCCCCCGCTGGGAAGTTGCCGTAGATGCTTGTTCCCAGTGATGTCTCCTTCATGGTTTTCAGGTCCAGTCTGATCGCTTCAAAGTCCGGGGTCTTCCTGTCGTCACGATAGAAGTACACAACAGAGCCCTCGGTGTCCTTCTTCATGCAGCCCAGCTGGTGGCCAGCGTATTTCTCTCCGAACAGGTTCTGGGGGACCCCGCCATCGAGCGGTATCGTGCAAGCCTGGTAGTTTTCATCCCCATTGCTGTCAATCATGACGAGAATCTTGTTGAGGCCGGGAAGGACCACGAAGGACTCCCCCATCATCAGGTGCGGGTTCTGCAGGGCGATGTTTGGCGGCAACAGAGGCTCGGGCATCCCCCCGTCCCTCTTCATTCTGTACAGGCTGATGAGCCCGCTCATGTTGCTGAGGAAGTAGACGTAGTCGCCTGCAATCACCGGCGCCAGCAGTTGTCTAGCCGACAGAAGCGATTCGAGAGGATAGGGATTCTCCAAGATGG
>DATFYS010000076.1:0-2019 GCA_035314885.1 Nitrososphaerales archaeon
GAAAACCCCCATGGCGTCGTTCACCGAGACCATATTGCAACCCATACCTCTCAGTATCCGGGGGGCCTGTGTTATCGCCGCCCCGCCCCCAAGGTCCAGGGCGACGCGGACACCCTCGCAGGAACCAGCTCCGAACTTCGCCACGAGGTCGTCAGCGTATGAAGACCGTGACACAGAGCGTAGTGACCCGCCTCTGAACTGTTCATGGCCTTCGTCTTTGTCTGCCACCACGGCGTCGATGGTCTCTCTTCCAATGCCCATCCCGTCGATGAGGAACTTGAGGCCGTTGTACTCCGGCTCGTTGTGGGACGCGGTCACCATGATGGCGGGCTTCTCCGCCACCCTGCTCTCCCGGAAGAGGGCCGGAGTCGAAATCACACCGTAGTCCAGAACCCTCGCGCCCTTCGCCATCAATCCCGACGCGACGGCCTTGCTGATGGCCGGTCCCGTGCTCCTCGTGTCCCGGGCGAGGAGAAACTCTCCTGACCCAGTCATCCCCGCGAAGTTGGAGGCAAATCGAGCCGCATCCGAATACAACAGGTCCTTGTTCGGTATTCCTCTGATGCCGCTCACCGACACTATCATGCAGGCCCCTCCCTTGTCAGGCATTGGACGGCGTAATGTAAAGGATTATTGAGCTTGGGGCTTTTGGTCAATCCAAGCCTCGTCCGTCTCAAGTTGAGGGTCAGAAACTTCAGGGCGAGGCGCTCGGTGGAGATCGGAGAGTACAAGCTCACCGATGTGTTCACGGGCCTGGAATCCTCGTATTCCCTGATCAAGGTCTTCGGTTCCAAGACCCAGATGTCGAAGGTGCTCAAGCACCTGAAACTCTTGGTCGAGCCCAACGACTCAGGCCTCTGGCTCGACAGGGATACGGGGACTATCGTCATCGGCAGAAGGCATCTGACCTCCGCAAAGAGCGACTTCCTGTATCTCGACTCCATCCACGTCCTAGTTCACGTCCACCAGTTCTTGGAGGGGAAGGAACTGTACGACCAAGCCTTCGAGTACGTCGACAGGCCCACCGAGCTGGAGGCTTACAGGACGACAGTGTCCGAGGCCAGGCACGTAGGGATGGACGAGGAGGAGATTCTCAGGTACCTGAGGATGGACGCCGCGGACGACTCGGAGCTGGGCAAGCTGATGGAGAAGATCGGCGTGAAGGTCCGCCGGTGAATACGCCCGTTTTCCCCTGAAAACGTCTCTAGACCTTCTTGGATGGGATCCCCGGCTTCACGAGGTCCTTCAGCCTGAGAATTGCGTCGATCTCTTTGTCCGAGTAGCCGAGCTTCCTCAGCGAGTCCCTGATGGAGACTCCCTTCGCCAGTTGCTTCCCCAACACCGCTGCCTTGTCGTAGCCGATCTTGGGAGAGATGACCGTAATCAGGGCCGGGCTGCTTTCCGCGTACTTCCTCGACCTCTCCTTCATGGGGACCACATGATCGATGACCAAGGAGGAGACCTTCCTCAGAGCCTCGGATAGGAGCTTGGTCTGGAGTACGATGTTGTACCCCATCAGCGGCACGCCCATTGTGAGCTCGAACTCACCCAAGGAAGCGGCAGTAGTGTTGGCACCGTCAAGACCTATCACTTCCGCGCATGCCAACAGGGCGCTCTCCAACGTGACCGGATTGGTCTTCCCCGGCATTATGCTGCTGCCAGCCACCTCTTCTTGGGTCGGGATATCTATCTCTCCAAGTCCAGTCAACGGCCCCGAGAACATCAGCCTGAGGTCCTGGCAGAGCCTGTAGAGGTCGATGCTCACAGTTCGCAGCGTGCCGCTCAGGGAGGAGACGTCTGTAAGCAGCCTGGTCGGCCTGAACTTGTCCCTGGCACTGGTGAATTTCATCTTAGCCAGAGCGGAGATCTCTTTGGCCACCATGTCTCCGAACTTCGGGTCCGCGTTGAGGCCTGTGCCTACGGCAGTCCCCCCAATAGGCAGATCCATGAGGTAGTGAAGGGTCTTCTTCACCAGCTCAGCGTCTATTGCGAAGGCGTCGGCGTAGGCCATGAACTCCT
>DATFYS010000077.1:0-6855 GCA_035314885.1 Nitrososphaerales archaeon
TCGGGCTACTCGATCATCGGCATCGACTTCGAGTACGAACGGGTCGCTCAAGTCAAGGTGTGGGAGGTCGAGTTTGACAGAGCCTCGGACAGGTGGTACTACGACGAAAAGAAGCACACCTACCCGATGATTGTCAAGACCCCATCGTCGGCGGAAATGGACGACAGGGGGTCCTTGGTTTCCACCGACCGTACCGGTCCCAAGGTGACTGATGAAGAGAGACGGCTGCTCAAGAAATGGAAAGAAGGCGGCAGCAAAGAGTAGGAACGCCGAAAGAAGCTCGAAATGATTGGTGCTGAAATAGGGTGAGCCGCATCAATCGAGAGTCAAGGCCGTGCAATACGAGAACCCGGTTTTGACGCCTTGGTGATACAAGGGTAAATGAAAACCAAAGTTGGTTCTATTGCTGCGGAGCGGACCCGTTTGGTTTAAATAGTATCGGAAAATCGATATATCGAAGAATCGATATAGTATGTGGTTGGACTGGTCGAAGAAATCGCATAGAGGTCTCAGAACGTGGATCCTTTTCATCATACAGAATGAACCAAAGAACGGGGCCGAGATAATGGACTCGATGGAGTCGACAAGCAGAGGATGGTGGAGGCCGTCGCCAGGTTCGGTCTATCCGATGCTTCAGCAGTTGACCGGGGAAGGCCTGGTTAAGAAACGAGAAACCGACGGGAAGTACGAGATTACGCCACAAGGAAAGGAAGAAATCGAATGGCCCTCACGGATATCTCGGGGCGGGCCGAGGTCCGTGGAAGGGACAATTGATGAGCTTTCAAGTTACGTTGCTTACCTGGAAGACCTGTCTCAAGTCAAAGACAGAAGGATTGCCGAAAACGCAGGAAAGATAAGGGAGCTCGGAGAAAGGCTGGCAAAGGTGACACAAGGCAAATGAGCCAGCAGGCGATTGTCAAAGTCGATGGTCTCTCCAAGACCTTCGGGAACCTAAAGGCCGTCGACGGGGTCTCCTTCGAAATCATAGAAGGCGAGATCTTCGGCTTTCTAGGCCCCAACGGGGCTGGGAAGACGACCACCATCAGCATGCTGACGACTCTCCTCAGGGCCACGAGCGGGACGGCCATCGTCAATGGCCTGGACATCCACAAGCACGCCACAGAGGTCAGGCGGACGGTCGGTGTGGTTCCTCAGGAGTACACGGCGGACGAGGACCTTACGGGGCTGCAGAACATAATTCTCTGCGCGGACCTCTACGGCCTTCCGCGTTCAGACTCGAAACCCCATGCTCAGGAGCTGCTGAAGTTGGTGGAGCTCGAAGACGCCGAGAACAGGAAGGTCAGCACCTATTCGGGGGGGATGAGGAGAAGACTCGAGTTGGCCAGCGGGCTGATCAACTACCCGAAGCTACTCTTCCTAGACGAGCCGACCCTGGGACTGGATGTGCAGACGAGGGCTGCAGTATGGAGATACATCAGGATGCTCAAAGAGGATTACAGAATGACCCTCTTCCTCACGACCCACTATCTGGAGGAAGCCGATTCGCTCTGCGACAGGATCGCAATCATCGACCATGGTCACATAATCAAGATAGGCACCCCCTCCGAGCTCAAGGCGAGCATAGGCGGGGATGTCATCGTGGTTGGAGTGGCCGAAACGGGCCCCGACATCTCGGAAGAGATCAGGCGGATTCCACTCGTGAAAGACGTCAAGAAAAGCGACCACGAATACAGGATCAAGTCGGAAGTAGGTGAAGAGTCCTCAATCCTAATCATCGACCTCGTGAGGTCCAAGGGATTGCACGTGACTAAGATATCACTCACAAAGCCTACTTTGGACGAGGCATACCTAGAATTCACCGGGCATGGCATAAGAGAGGAAGAATCGAACAAGATGGATGCGTTCAAGCAGCGCGTGACGATGATGAGGGCTCGCAGGTGACAGAGGGATGACTGAGGACATTACGCGCTCAACGGTTACAGAACAGGAACAGGTTGCCACCCAGGAGGAGAGAGCGCGTGAGATGGCCTTCAGGGCTGCCCCCCGTCTCAACACGAGCCCTCTGCACGGGCTCTGGGCGCTCACCAACAGGGACCTGATCAAGTGGTACAAGAATCCCATCCAGCTTGTCATCTCTCTGATCCAACCAGTTGTCTGGCTAGGCCTATTTGGAAAGGCGTTCAACCTGACGGGACTTTTGCAGGGCCAACCACAATCCGTAGTCAACGCGTACAATTACGCAGCCTTCGGTACCACGAGCTACTTCTCCTACCTGGGGGCGGGAATGCTGGCCTTCATCATAATGTTCACGGCGGCGTTTTCCGGCATGTCCGTGGTCTGGGACAGGAGGTTCGGTTTCATGAACAAGGCCCTCAGCACCCCGGTAGGCAGGGGTGCGATACTGACTGCGAAGGTCCTCCAGAGCGTCATCCGGTCGTTGATTCAGGCCGGAATTGTCCTTGTCATCGCAGTCGCACTCGGGATGGACACGACATACTTCAGCGTCTTTACCGTTGCTGGGACCTTCGTCATGCTGTTCCTCATGACCTTCGGGCTCTCGTCGCTCTTCGTAATGCTCGCGCTGAGGTCGAGCGACTGGCAGACCCAGATGGCGATCATCAACCTCCTCAACCTTCCCCTTCTGTTCGCAAGCAATGCCATGCTTCCCGTGAAGACCATGCCGGCATGGTTACAGTCGGTGGTCGGTTACAACCCTGTCAGTTACGCAGTGGACGGCGTGAGACAGATGCTTCTTGGTACCGCTTCGGCCCCCGGATACACGATACTCGCGCCACTTTGGGTGGATTTCGGAGTCTTGGCCGTGTTCGCCGGTCTTTTGTCCGTGCTCGGAATCGTCCTTTCGTGGAGATTCCTTACCAAGTAGTCTGAGAACCGATCCGCCACCCGCAGACGGTCAGAGTTTGCGCATCTGTCCCAGTATCGGAGTCTGGGCAGGAGACCTCCCCTCCAGAACTGCGAGATAGACTGTGGCAAGGTCCAGGGTCAGCGCAACCCCAAGGAGGGAACCGATGTCGTCCTCATTGACCACGAATTGGGCCACTGGAACCTTCATCCTACTCAGAACCCCCCTGAGTTTCACAAACTTTCGCTCGAGTTCTTCTTCACCACTCTTCCTCCTTAACACGACCAGGAATCTGTTCCTCCCGGCGACCCAGGTCTCGACCTCGTTGTGGAACAGCTCAGGGTAGGTTTCTTCCTGAGCCTGCACCTTCGCATTCTCGTTCATGGATGACTTGAAATGATGCCCTAGAGAAGAAAGATTAGAGGAAGAATAGACGACGACGTTCTTCCCAAGCAGCGACTTCGCAAGTTTTTTCGAAATGTTGCGGTCGAAGGCGACCGATGGAGCCGTCTTGGAGAGGGCTCCCTGGACGGATGAAGCGACCTTTTCAAACCCGATGGGCTCCTCAATCACGCCTAGCCTGACAAGCACCCTTGCAGGCAGGAGCACCATGCCAGGAATCGACGCTCTTGGGACTAGGAGCTTCTCCACCCGATTGAATGGAATACCATCCTTTCCGCAGAGTTCCTCCAGCGCCCCGCCTGAGGAGAAGCCCACAGTGGGACATCCTCTTCCCACTGAATCTCGGAGCTGGCCGATGGTCTCCTTCGTCTCTCCAGAAAGGCTCACTGCCATTACCAGAGTATCGCGGCCGGCGAAGCTTGGCAGGCGGTAATCCTTGACGACCACGACGGGGACCCTGAGCTTTAGCCTCATCCATCCTGCCAAGATGTCACAGGCGCTTCCCGAACCACCCATCCCTCCAAGGACCACCGAAGTGATCCTCTTGGTCCGCGGAAGGCTGAGCGGCTGCCTCAGCGACCTCCGTATCGAAGCCGGCCATTTCGTGTACGCCTCCCAGAGTCTTTCCCTGTCCACTGCTTCGACTTCCTCCGGGCCGAGCACGGTTCCCTGGTACAGCGAGTGCGCTATTTAGAGTTCAGAGGGGCAGCTCTACATCTTGGGCATCTTGCGAGTCTTGCCAAGCCCCGCGGGCGCGAGGTTGAACTGGATTGTCTTGATGCGGGTCATCTCGTCTATGCTGAATCCAATCCCTTCTCTTCCGAGCCCCGAGTCCTTGTTCCCGCCGAAGGGGAAGTACCCGACCCCATGGGCAGGTGCGTCGTTTATTGTCACCGTGCCTTCCTCCAAGGCCTTGGCGACCTTCCAGGCAGTGTACAGGTTGTTCGTGAACACACACGAATCCAGCCCGTACCTGGACTCGTTGGTGAGCCCGATTGCTTCGTCGATGCCCTTCACCCGGGCAACGGTCACGACCGGCCCAAAGGTCTCTTCCGTCGCAATTCGGGCTTCCTGCGGGACTAGGTCAAGAAGGGTGGGTTCGAAGTACGAGTCAGTATGATGCCCTCCCTTTACAAGGACGGCTCCTTTTGCGACGGCGTCGTCCACGAGCCCCTGGACTCTTTCCGCTGCCTCTGGGTTGATCAGCGGTCCGACGGTGACCTCTGGTTCCCTTGGGTCACCAAGTTTCCAGGCCACCATGCCGCCGGAAAGGAGTTCAACGAATCGGTCGGCTACCGACTCGTCGACGAACACCCTGCTTATGGCGTCGCATCTCTGACCGGAGTACTTCAGGCACCCTTCTAGCACCTTCGATGCGGCCAGGGTCAGGTCGGCGTCTGCTGCGACAATGGCCGCGCCCTTGCCCCCCAACTCCAGGTGCCTCTTCTTCATCCCCACGAGCTTCGCCACATGCTTTCCCACCTCGGTGCTTCCGGTTAGCGTGACCATGCTCACATGGTCATGGCCGACAAGCTCGTCACCCACCTCCCTGCCTGATCCAGTGACGACGTTCACCACCCCGTCAGGGATTCCGGCCTCCTGGAGTACCCTGGCAAGGAGAAGTGCCACCAGGGGATCGTCGCTCGCAGGCTTCACGACCACGCTGTTCCCTGAGACCAGTGCCGGAGTCACCTTGGCTATCACAGAGAAGAGAGGATAGTTGAACGGCGAAATGCAGGCCACAACTCCGAGGGGTTCGTGTATCACCAGTGCGAACTTGGCCATGGTGTCCTCGGACCAGTCCCCCGGGATGTACTCCCCGAAGATGCTCCTCGCTTCCTCCATGGTCATTTTTATCCTGCTGAGGGACGCTCTCACCTCCCCCAGAGCCGAACTCTGTGGCTTCCCCGCTTCAAGGGTCAGGCTCTGTGTGAAGTCTTCCCGATTGTCCTCTATCATATGCCGTGCCTTGTTCAGGATGTCGATTCTCTCTATGGCGGGGATGTCTCTAATGGCTTTCCTCGCACGATAGGCGGCGTCAATCGCCCTGTCCATGTCGTCCTTGCTTCCAGCCTGGACCCTTGCAATCACGCCGTCGTCAATGGGCGAATCGACCGGCAGAGTTCTGCCCTTCTTCGACCTGACCCACTTTCCTCCAATGAACATCTTAAACTCGGGGAGACCGTTCCGAATGGTGTAGCAATCCGAGAACATGCTGGAAAGCCGTAGCTTGGTTTTCGGTCTGTGGGGCACAGGAAGGAGCTGGTTTGAGATGGGGATAAACCTGTTCCCTAGCCTGTCTGCCCTTCACGTCCTGTCTGTCTCTCAGGTCTAAATGGACCGAGAACCGCGGGAAGCCTCTTAAACCAAAGGCTCCCGGTCGGGATCCAAGGGAAGCAAAACATGGGAGTGGCAGGGAAGGGAAAGGGCACGGTCTGGGAATTCAGCAGAATCACTGACTACGATGTCCACCTATTCATGGAAGGAAAGCACACCAAGGCATACGACAAGCTGGGGTCCCGTCTCGACTTCGTCGACGGAACCGAAGGAGTCTCATTTGCAGTCTGGGCTCCCAATGCCGCATCCGTATCGGTCGTAGGCGATTTCAACGACTGGAACAACGGCCTCCATCCTCTCTCCAAGAGAAAAGACTGGTCGGGTATCTGGGAAGGGTTCGTCCCCGGCATAGGCAACGGGACCCTGTACAAGTATCACATCATCTCGAAGTTCAACGACTACACGGTTGACAAGGGAGACCCATTCGCAAAGCGGTGGGAGGTGCCACCTCGCACTGCCTCGATGGTCTGGACGAGTGATTACGCCTGGTCGGACGAGAAGTGGATGGCCGAGCGAAGTTCGAAGAACTCGCTGTCATCGCCCATGGCGATTTACGAAGTTCATCTTGGCTCCTGGAGGAGATCAGAAGACGGTGCGTCGCTAAGCTACAGGGAGGCCGCAGACCAGCTCGCCGACTACACTTCGAAGCTGGGGTTCACTCACGTGGAGTTCCTTCCCCTGATGGAGCACCCGTTCTACGGTTCCTGGGGGTATCAGACGTCCGGATACTTCGCTCCGACCAGCAGGTACGGAGCACCGGAGGACACGAAGTACCTCGTCGACCGCCTGCATACGGCAGGCATCGGCGTCCTGCTCGACTGGGTCCCCTCCCACTTCCCAGCTGACCAGCACGGGTTGTCATTCTTCGACGGTACGCACCTGTTTGAGTATGCCGACCCGCGCAGGGGGTTCCACCCGGATTGGAAGAGCTGCATCTTCGATTTCGGGCGGATGGAAGTCCGCTCGTTCCTGCTGAGCGCCGCACACTTCTGGCTCGACGCCTTCCATGCCGACGGCCTACGCTGCGATGCGGTGTCTTCGATGATCTATCTCGACTACTCCCGTAGGCCCGGCGAATGGGTGGCAAACATTCACGGCGGGAGGGAGAACCTGGAGGCAATCAGTCTCCTTCGGTTCCTCAATGAATCAGTCTATGCGTCCCACCCAGACATCCAGACCATTGCCGAGGAATCGACTGCCTGGCCGATGGTCTCCCGCCCCACCTACCTGGGCGGGCTGGGCTTCGGCCTGAAGTGGGACATGGGCTGGATGCACGACACACTCCGCTACGT
>DATFYS010000078.1:0-4706 GCA_035314885.1 Nitrososphaerales archaeon
CCCCGACCACCGGCAAGAGGGTGGGGATGAGTTTCCTGCAGCCCAAGACCAGAGACGACCTTCAGAAGCGCACAAGGATGATGAAGACCTGGGCCGACTATTCTGGCGGGACCCTGGGGCGGACGGCGGATTATCTCAACAGCTCCGTAATGGCCATGGCCGCGGCCGGAGACTACTTCGCAACCGGGGAAAGGGACTACGGGGCGAACGTGCGCAAATACTACGAACACGTGAGGGAGAACGACCTGCTCCTGACGCACACCTTGATCAACCCCCAGGTGAACAGGGGGGTAGGCCCTTCCAAACAGGCAGACCCGTTCATCGCAGCCAGGATCACGGAGAGGAACTCGGAAGGGGTCGTCATCAGAGGTGCGAGGATGCTCGCCACTCTTCCCGTCGCGGACGAGATACTGATCTTCCCGTCGACTGTGATCCGGTCGGGGCAGGACGACATGCCTTACTCGATTGCGTTTGCCCTTCCGGTCAGCGCCAAGGGACTCAGCTTCGTCTGCAGGGAATCGTTCGCCGACGGCTCCGTCCATGACCACCCGTTGGCTTCGAGGTTCGATGAGCAGGACGCAGTTGTCTGCTTCGACGACGTACTGGTCCCGTGGGAGAGGGTATTCCTCCTGGAGGACCCCGAGAGGGCGAACAAGTTGAGCGAGGCCACGGATGCCGTGGTTTTCATGGCTCACCAGGCCACCGTAAGAGAGGTCGCAAAGACCGAGTTCATGGTCGGGGTGGCCACCCTCGTAGCCGAGACCATCGGCGCCGACCAGTTCCCGCAGGTCCAGGAAAGGATCGCGGAGATGATCCTGACACTCGAATCCATGAGGGGGTTGCTGACGGCAAGCGAAGCGAATGCAAAGCCGAACAGATGGGGGCTCATGACCCCCGACTTTGTCCCCCTGAATTCGGCGAGAAACCTCTGGCCCAGGGTCTCCCCTGCCCTCGCCGCGGTAATCAAACAGACGGGGGCCAGCGGACTCATGGCCACTCCGCCAGAGGAGATCATGGACTCTCCCGCACGGGCCCGCGTCGACAAGTACTATCAGGCGAAGCTGGCGGACGCCGACGAAAGGATTAGGCTCTTCAAGCTCGCCTGGGACCTTGTAGGGAGCTCATTCGGGGGGAGGCAGGAGCTCTACGAGCGCTTCTTCTTCGGGGACCCTGTCAGGATGGCGAGCAACTATTACGCCTGGTACGACAAGGAGCCCTACAAGGCGCGGGTCAAGGAGCTCCTGCACGGGGGACAAGAGTAGGTTGGCTAGTCCAGGCTTCGACATCGTGAAGGCAGGGCACATCGAGCTGCTGGTGACGGACCTAGCGGAGGCCAGGAGGTTCTATGTCGACACGTTGGGATTCGTTGTGACGGAATCGAAGCCGGGAACCCTGTACCTGAGGGGGCTCGAGGACAGGCACCACCACTCGCTTCTCCTAAGTGAGGCTGGGGAAGCCGGGGTGGGACACATCGCCTTCCGTGTGGCGAATGAAGGCGACCTGGCTGCCCTCGACATTTTGCTGGCTGGGAGGGGGTGCCTAAGGAAGTGGGTGAAGGAAGGGGACGAAAGCGGCCAGGGGAGGGCTCTGCTGGTCGAGGACCCATTCGGATTCCCTGTTGAATTCTACTCGTCAATGACGAGTGTGGACTGGATGCTTCAGAGGTACGACAAGTACAGGGGAGCGAAGGTGATGAGGCTAGACCACTTCAACATCATGCTCCCCGACGCGGCCGAAGCCTACAAATGGTACGTCGATGGCCTCGGGTTCAGGTGCACGGAGGAAACCGAAACCGAAGGGCCAAACCCCGCGCTGTGGGCAGCCTGGCTGAGAAGGAAGCACACCTGCCACGACGTGGCTCTCACAACCGGCAAAGGGCCCCGGGTTCATCATGCGGGGTTCACCGTGGCCGACCGCAATTCGGTCATGGACTGCGCAGACCTGCTCGCGTCGACAGGCTACCTCAAGAGCATGGAAAGGGGCCCGGGGAGGCACGGGGTCTCCAACGCTTTCTTCCTTTACCTGCGGGACCCAGACGGGAACAGGATCGAGCTCTACACCGGGGACTATCTTAGCGCGGACCCAGACTGGACCCCGATAAAGTGGAAGCTGAACGACCCCCAGCGGCAGACATTCTGGGGGGCCCCGACCCCAGCGAGCTGGTTCAACGACGCGATGCTGGTGCGCTCGCCTGAGACCGGGAAGTTCGCCCCGCTCGAGTCGCCGAAGATTCAGGACAGACCCGACTACCTGCTTTCGGCCGGCTGAAAGCTACCAGACCATGTCCGAAGGCGGGGCAGGGGACTCGGCTGGCTCGGTTGTAGTGTACTGCTGCGAATAGTAGACCAGGGGCCTCTTCCTGTTGAATGTCGAAGCTGACACGACCTCCCCCAGGATGATGGAGTGGTCTCCTCCTTCGTAGACCCGCCAGGTTCGGCATTCTATGGTAGCCCGGGTCCCTTCGACTATCGGAGAGCCAGTTGATCCTGCTTTGAACTTCAGACCGGAGAACCTGTCTGGGGGGCCACCCCTCCCGGCGAATCTGTCGGAGACCGACTTCTGGTCGTCGGCGAGGAAGTTCACAGCGAAGTCCGCCGCATTGGCGAAGGTGTCGTGCAGGGCCGAGCCCTTCGAGATAGCTATCATCACGAGAGGGGGGGTCAAAGAGATGCTCGTGAAGGAGCTCACTGTGATGCCCTTCGGTCCGTCGGGACTCTGGGTGGTGACGACGGTAACCCCCTGAGGGTAGACGCGCATCGCCTCCTTGAGGCCGGTCTGGGGGTCTTCCTTCAACTGACTTCCCTCTTGCGCGCTTCTAACTCGTTTAAAGGATTATTTTTGACTGGTCGAGCCTGATGGTGCGGCGACAAGGACTCCTCCAGACTTCAGGGCGCGGCTCTCCAGGCTCGAGTGATTTCGCGCCGGGAGTTAGACACAATCCGGGCATTGGGATTACGTACTAGATTTCCGCCCAAAGGCCTTCCTCACGAGCCTTACCAGGTTAGCGAGGAAAACGTTCCGCTTTTCCAGGTTGCTTCGAAGTATTTGCTCGTCCGAGAGGAACGCGTCCTCGACTTCGCGGACTGTCGTCTTCGAGAAGAAGAGATACACCGGAATGCCCAGCAACACGATGACCGACCCGATGATGATGTCTGTGAGGCTTGTGGAGAAGATAAGGTACAGGCTGACTATCGCCCCCAGCCAAGGGAGTATCCGCTGTCCCCTGAGCCCATGCTCCTCGTCCTTCTTCAGCACCCAAAGCGAGAGGCAGACGAGGAGGTAGCAAATCGCCAAGTTGAAGACCGCGAACGATATGAGTTGGGTGATTCCAGTGTAGAGTGAGAGGGCGAGGGCTATGGCTCCCTCGATGAGGACTGCGACGTATGGAGTCTGAAACCTAGGGTGGACTCTGTGGATGGCCTTTGGAAGCAGCCCGTCGGCAGACATCGCATACATCAGTCGGGCAGTTCCAAGAACCTCGGTCTCATCAGTCCCCGAGACCGAGGCTAGGGCCCCGAAACCGGTGACGACCGCGCCTGCAGTCCCAAGGAGCGCTGTGCCTACCAGCAGCAGGGGAACCGCACTCGCCTTCAGTGCAGGAGTGCTGACCACTCCAAACACGGCGACGTTCGTAAAGACGTAGAAGAAGATCACGATGGCCATCCCCGAAATCAGGGCCTTGGGGATATTCTTCTTGGGGTCGACGACTTCGCTGGCTGGAAGTGAGCCCAACTCAAAGCCGGCGTAGGCCCAGAAGATCAGCACCATGGCGGGCCCGAAGTTGCCCAGTCCCATGGGCGCGAATGGGCTGTAATTTCCGGCGAGGCGCGGGTTGAGGAGGATGGACCCGATTCCAACGACGATGATCATAAGGAGCGGCGCGAGTTTTGCGATTGTGAGGACGTCGTTGATTCTTCCAGCGGCCTTGACGCCAACGATGTTCACGGCGACGAATACGATCACGAACAAGGTCCTGACCAGCAGTTGGGCGGCGCCGCTAAGCGGGATGAAGTACTGGAGATAGTTCGTGAAGACTATGGCGAAGACCGGGAGCGCGACGATTTCGGCGACGCACATGCTCCACCCGGCGATGAACCCGTAGAACTTGTTGAAGGCCTTGGCCGCGTAGGCGTAGGAACCTCCCACGTTCGGAACGTAGTAGGCACAATATCCGAACACTATCGCGAGGACCATGGCCATGGCGCCCCCGATGATCCATTCGACAATCGCGAAGGGGCCTATCAGCCCGGCGGTGAGGCCAGGGATGATGTAGATGTCGCTCCCTACTATGGCTCCGATGACTATGTTCATCAGGTCGAAGTAGGAGAGGCCGCGCTTGAGTTCCAACGGGCGCACTATGCCCCTAGGAGTTCTCTAATTTGCCTTGGGGTCTGAGCTGCGCTTGCTTCGGTTGGGATTGATCAGATGAAGGAGGTCTCCCTTCAGGTTTGCGACCGGGCTTTACCAGCTGCGTCCTCGTTCCCCGCCAGGTCAGCGAGGCGCTTGGCCAAATTTCTGAGCTCGCTCGCTTGACGCTGTAACCCCCCATCCGACCGAGCTCCAGGCGTTCTCCCTTCTCGACGTGTTTATCCCCACATCGGGCACCAGAGGGAGGGGTGGGGAAGGTTCAGATCAGGAGAGGTCGAGGGTCTGATTCGGCAGGGTTCCTCAACCTCCTCGAAGAGCTGGCCAATTTTGAGCACCTG
>DATFYS010000079.1:0-2449 GCA_035314885.1 Nitrososphaerales archaeon
GGCTGTTCTGCCGTCGCTGGCGGCGGGGTCCCGCTTGGTTTGTTGACCTGCCTGTTGATGGCGTCGGCGAAGTAGTGCCCCGTCACGATGACGTTCACGGCTTTGACCCCCTTGACCTGCAAGAGGCTGTCCTTGAGGTCCTGCGAAATCTTCAGCGCGAATACCGGCGGACAGAACTGTGTGGTCGCGTGGTACTCAACATCGACGTTCCCGTCTTTGATGTCCAGTTTGTCTATCAGGTTCATCTCGACAATGGGCATCCCAATCTCAGGGTCGACTATCTTCGACACCTGCTTTTGCACTTCCCTGATGTCGACCTGTTCTACTGACATTGTTTGAAAAACCCCGTTTTCCGCTATAAAAGATTGTCCCGTCAGCCATCCGGTTTGAGCCCGTAGGGTGTGAACTTCTCATCAGGGAGTCCCGCCTTCGATCTTATCCACGATGCCAGACTCAACGCGTCTCGTTGAGGATCTGGAATCTGAGGGTTGTTGTAAATGATGAGCTTCGGAACGTCGTACGATTCTTCCTTTCCTAGGACTTTGAAACTGACCCTGAGGTAGTATCCTGACCTCGACCATTCATCCGGAACGATTTCCACTTTGGCTATGTCGCCGTATGGAATCTGCTCAAGGCCGCGGGATCTTATTTTGACCCGAACAAATCCTTCATAGAACGACATTCTAGAGGAGACGACGAATCCGAAAATCAAGCTGGCAGCCGCCACGGCGCCAAAGGAGACTGCGAGAAGGGCGTCCACCTCCGTCGTCCCCAGGCCGGTGCCCAAGAGAAACAGCCAGAAGGCAGCCCAGGCGGTGAAGAAAGCAAACAAGACAAGATAGTTTCGGCGGTTGGAGAATTCGTAAAGTGGTGCAACCTGCATCTCGTTCAATACAAGCGCCGACATTGACAACACCAAGTTAAGTTCTCCAATTTCTTTGGTTCATCGAAAACCGACAGATTTACACCATTCCGAGTTCGCTCTTCCCTTCCATGACCCCTGACGAAGTCATGAAGTCCATAGAGGAAGAAGCCCCCAGGCGAGGGCTCCCAATCATCGGCCCGATCAGGGGCGTTGTCCTCGACGAGGTGGTGACAGAGAACCATCCCTCCTCCATACTCGAAGTAGGCACTCTGGTCGGATACAGCGCCATCCGCATGGGCAGGCATCTCAGCCCCGGCCAGAGAATCACCTGCGTCGAGGCGAGTGACGACATGGCGAAGGTCGCGCGCAGCAACATCGAGAAAGCGGGTCTCTCCGACCGCACAGTCGTCCTCGTCGGCGACGCCAAGAAGGTCCTCCCCACGCTCCAGGGAGAGTTCGACATGGTCTTCCTCGATGCGGCCAAGGACGAGTACCTAGGCTACCTGAAGTCAGTCGAACGCCTTCTGCACAAGGGCAGCGTAGTTGTGGCTGACAACGTGAAATCCCATCCAGTCGAGGTCGCTGGCTACCTCGACTACGTCCGCAACTCGGGGCGTTACAGGAGCGAGTACAGGGAGTCGGCAGGGAACTACAGGTACAGCAAAGGACGATTCGAAGCCGACGCCGTAGAAATCAGCGTCAGACTCTGAAGCCTGAAACCAAACCCTTCCACTCCTCAGTGCCGTCAAACGGAAGGTACAGTTTGATTCGGTCGGCAAGTCCCCGGTACCTGCGAGCCAAGATCGCCCCCATCTCTCCCCAGGTTCCCTCTACCACGAACTCTCGCAAGATCTCATCGCCCACCTCGCCTGCCATCCTGTCCCACTGCCCGTTGACGGAGTACTGGTGCAGTCTCTCGGCAACGCCGCCCCAGCCGTGGAGCTCCATCAGCTTCCGGTAGGTCCTGGTCGACGCATAGAACGAGACCTGCTGCCTGTAGAACTCCTTCACCGCCGCGATTTCCTTCGCCGTTTCTCCCGCAGCAGCGAAGACTGACACCGACACCGAAAGTTCCTCCCTCTTCCTTCCTGACTGCTCCAGCCCGCGGGTGAGACTAGGAGTAATCACTTCGCGGAGGTACCTTGGCGTGTGGAGGGGGTGGACGTGGAGGCCGTCAGCGACTGTTCCAGCCACCTTGCACATGACCTCGTTCACCCCCGCGAGGTAGACCGGGATATTCGGGTGCTCGATAGGCCCCGGGTTGAAGAAAGGCGTCATCAGACTCAGCTTGTAGAATCTCCCATTGAACCGCAGCTCCTTGCCCTGTTGCCAGCATTCCCAAACGGCCCTGAGCGCCGCCACGTAATCTTTCATCTTGGGCGCAGGGCTCTCCCACCTCATCCCGAACCTCCTTTCGATGTGGCCCTTGACCTGGCTCCCCAGGCCAAGAATCAGCCTTCCATTGGACAGGCTCTGAAGGTCCCAGGCCGCGTAGGCCAGGGTGGTCGGGCTCCTCGTGAAGGCGAGGGCTATCGATGTGCCGACGCTGATTCTCTTGGTTTCGGCCGCCGCAAGCGCGAGTTG
>DATFYS010000080.1:0-5451 GCA_035314885.1 Nitrososphaerales archaeon
ATGGGGGATGACCTGCTGGAAGCCCTGAAGGAGGCCGAGAAACCTACCGACGTCCGCTGTCTCGTACTCACAGGGGAGGGCAGGGCCTTCTCTGCGGGGGAAGACCTGAACACAAACCGAGAGAACTACGAGGCCGGGAAGCCTATGCTCCTTGGCGAGGTCCTCAAGAGCAAGTACAACCCCATCGTCCAGAGGATACGGCGTATGGAGAAACCCGTCCTGGCGAGCGTAAACGGGCTAACCGCGGGGGCAGGGCTGGGGCTCGCGCTCGCCTGCGATCTGCGGGCTGCTTCGGACAAAGCAACATTCCACGAGGCGTTCATCAAGGTAGGACTGGTCCCTGATTCAGGGACAAGCTTCTGGCTTACAAGGATCCTTGGACTCGCGAAGGCGATGGAGGTTGGCATGCTGGGGGAGCCCATAGATGCTTCCAAGGCGCTGAACCTCGGCTTGGTCAACTGGGTCTTCCCCCACGACAGGCTTAGAGAGGAAACAACGAAGATATCGGAAAGGCTGGCGAAGGGACCGACAAAGGCCATCGGGCTGACCAAGAGGGCCCTGAACCGGGCTGTGGTCGTGGACATGGACTCGGCGCTCGAGTACGAGACCTATCTGCAGGACATCGCAGGAAGGACAAGGGACCACGTCGAAGGGGTCAAGTCGTTTTTCGAGAAAAGAGAAGCCAACTTCTCGGGCCAGTAGGCGGGGAGCCACGCTGGACACCTCACAGGTGATGCGCTTCGCACTAGGCATGGCAGGTTTCGACAGGATACCGGCAGACAGCGGAATCTAGGTACCGGGCAGTGGAATCAAGAGGGCACTTTTCTCGTTGGACACCGGACCCTCCGAGATCATTCTCGCCAAACAGGCGGGGTACGACCTTCTGATTGGTCATCATCCAGTCGGGCCTGCCAGGCTGACCTTCTCCAATGTGGTGAGGAGACACGTCGACTTCATGCTCGAGAAGGGAGTCCCTCGACAGGAAGCGGAGGAGGCGGTCCTGGAACTGACCACGCGCATTGACGTGAGGGCCCACGCCTCCAACTACATGCACGACGTGGAATTCGCCCGGAAGATGAAGATGCCTTACATGAACATCCACCTCCCCATCGACCAGATTACACGCGACTTCCTGCTGGCGGCCATCAGGAAGTCCAAAGCAAAGACCGTCGGCGGATTGATTCGGGACCTGGGCCGCATCCCCGAGTTCAAGAAAGCTAGGACGAGAATTGAACTCAGGATGGGCAACGATGCGGACCCGTTGGGCAAGTGGGTTCTCTTGTTTGCGGCTGGGACCAACGGAGGATACCCGGTCGCAAAGGCCTACTACGAACACGGAATAGACACCGTAATCTATCTCCACATCGACCCCGAAGAGCTGCAAAAGCTCAGGAAGGAACGCCTGGGCAACCTGGTCATACTTGGCCACATGGCAGGAGACTCCATTGGCATCAACATCTTCCTGAAGGGACTGAGAAAGCGCGGTGTCTCCTGTGACACCATTGGTGTGATTCACTGAAGGCGGAGAGTCAGCAAAGAAGATAAGCCGCTGACAGGGCCGAGTCAACGTGAACCGACAGGCGGTGGTGGTCGACGCCGTCAGGACCCCCATCGGGAAATACGGAGGAATCCTGAGGTCGGTCCGTCCGGATGACCTGGCCGCGCTCGTTCTCAAGGAGGTAATTGCTCGGACCCATCTTGACCCTACCGCCATTGACGATGTCTACATGGGCTGCTCCAACCAGGCGGGCGAAGACAACAGGAACGTCGCGCGTATGGCCATCCTGCTTGCGGGCATTCCTCATTCAGTCCCGGGCGCTACCGTGAACAGGCTCTGCGGTTCGGGTCTCGAAGCGGTCAACGACGCGGCCAGGGTGGTCTGGTCGGGCGAAGGGAAAGTGTTGCTGGCGGGAGGAGTGGAGAGCATGACAAGGGCTCCGCTTGTGACATTGAAGCCAGAGCGAGCCTACGGACGCGGGACGGTGTCGCTGGTGGATTCGACGATTGGGTGGAGGTTCTTCAACGAATCCTTCCCCAAGGAGTACCCTCCGCTTTCCATGGGGGAGACTGCTGAGAATCTCGCGGAGAAATACAGAATCAGCAGACAATCACAGGACGAGCTCGCACTGGCGAGCCATAGGAAGGCCGTCGATGCGACCAGAGCAGGGAAATTCAAGGCAGAGATCGTCCCGGTGAAGACTCCTGAGGCTCCAGACGGGGTCGTGAAGGACGAAGGTCCTCGGGAGGACACATCCATCGAGAGGCTGGCTGCGCTCAAGCCTTCGTTCAAGAACGGTGGTACTGTCACCGCTGGAAACTCATCAGGCATCAACGACGGAGCTGCGGCGCTCCTGATCATGGATCAGGAAGAAGCTCAAGGATTAGGAATGAAGCCCATGGCAAAGATTCTGGGTTCGGCGACTGCCGGGGTGCACCCGAGTTTCATGGGGCTTGGCCCCGTTCCAGCCACCGGGAAACTACTCGCGAGGCTGGGGATGAAGATGGAGGAATTCGGCATAATAGAGCTGAATGAGGCATTCGCAGCTCAAGTTTTGGCGTGTGTCGCCGAAAACTCCGGATTTGACCTCAGAAGAACAAATCCGAACGGAGGCGCCATCGCTCTCGGGCATCCTCTCGGTTGCAGCGGCGCGAGGCTGACTTGCACCCTGCTACACGAAATGAAACGATCGGGGACGCGCTACGGACTGGCCACCATGTGCATCGGTGTCGGTCAGGGCATAGCCACCGCGTTCGAGCTTCTCTAAGTGTGAGTTGACCCATCGTCACCTATCCTGTCGGATAGCATCCTAACGCCCAACCCCCCACGGATAAATAGAGACAGGCCAGCATTTGCCTGATGGCCCCTAACGAGAAACTGATCAGCACAGTCAAAGAGCACGTCAAGAAAAGGCACGAGGGAGATGACCAGGAGTTCCTTTACGGGGCTGAAAGAGTCGACCTCCGTCGCGTCAAGCACCTTAGGCTTGAGGCCAGGAAGAAAGAGTTCACATTCACCATTGATGAGCCCGCAGAGAGGGGTGGGACTGACAAGGGCCCGAACCCCCTGGCCTACTTCATCGCCGGTGCCGCGTCGTGTCTGATCAACCAGTTCCTTACGGACGCGATCTACAGGGGCGTAGATCTCCAGGATGTCGAGATGATAGCCAGAGGACACTTCAACAGGAAGCTCGGCGGCTCATTCTCTGACATCGTCTACGATCTCAGACTGAAAAGCTCGTCGCCGAAGGAGGAGATCCTGTCCCTTGCGAAAGAAGCGGAAAAGATGTGCTACGCCCACCAGACCCTGAAGAAGGCGGGAGTCAAGATGACGACAAACATCATACTCAACGGAAAGCCGGTCACCTGAGAGGAATCAGAATCGGAGCTTCTTCCGAGTCGTGGTCTTGGCTACGACCCTCCCCTCTTTGATTACTGCCAACCGAACAGGCTGCAATCGCAGAGCCTCGTGGACGCTGTTCGCGTCGAGGAGGACCAGGTCAGCACTATCTCCTTTGCTGATTCCGTATCCCGTCAGACGCATCCCCCTTGCAGGGTTGGTTGTGACTGCGTCGAATGCTGATTCAATTTCTGCGGGTGACCCCAAATGTGCCGCATGACATAACATCAGTGCGAGCTCGAGCATGTCTCCCCTTCCGAACGGATAGTACGGGTCATCGATGTCGTCTTGCCCCACGGCCACGTTCACCCCCTCTGCCAAGAACTCTCTCACGCGGGTCACTCCTCTCCTCACAGGGTGTGAGTCCGACCTTCCGTACATGAACAGACTCACGTGTGAATTCTCAACGACGGTCAGGCCTGCCTCCTTCGCAAGGCGGCAGATGCGCCTGGCATACCTCTCATCGGGGGTGTCTAGGGCTCCTCTGCAGTGCGAGGCAGACACACGTCCTTCGAACCCTTCCTTGATTGACTTCTGGAGCAGGTACTCGATGTTCCTCGAGTTAGGATCAGAGTTATCATCAATAAGGGCGTGGATGTCTTTGTCGTACTTTCCTGCAAGGTTGAAGACGATATCTGTGTGCTTCCGTGCTGCTTCGGGGCTCCTCTCGTACCATGGCATGCCTCCCACGACGTCTGCCCCCAGCTCCATGGCCTTCTCCATCAACTCCCAGGTCCCTTCGTCCCTGACTATCCCCTCCTGAGGGAAGGCGACCACCTGCAAGTCCACAACGCCGGCGAACTTCTTCTTGACCTTCAGCAGACTCTTGACGGCCATCAGGCCTCCCACAGTGTCCACATCTGCGAACGCCCTGACAGCTGTGGTTCCTGCGAGGACGGAAGTGGTCAGGGCTCGCGTTGCCCTGTCGACGATGTCTGTTTCGGTGAAGCCCTTCTTCACATTGGTGGCGGAAGGAATCGCTTGCGGGGAGCCTGATTCCGAGCCCTCCCAGACCTTTGCCCAGGCGCCAGTCAAGCATTTGTCGAGGTGACAATGAATATTGACGAACCCTGGGGTGAGCAGCTTCCCCTCTGCCCAGATTTCATCCTTGGCGCCGCCTCTGAAATGCTCTTGAATCTCAGCAATCTTGCCATCGCTGATACTGACATCCCGCACCCCTTCTGTTCCTCGGAGCGCTGCGCCCCTGATTACCAGATCGATGGCGCCCGACTTCATTGGAGTCGCCCTTCGGTTTGTCGACCCGATTGAATCTGCGTACGTTCTCTGTTGCCTCTTCGCCTCAAGAAGAGGAAGATGCCGATTGCCGCCACGGCGACCACCACCCCTGTTACCGCAATCAGGAAGAAGAAAGTCCTGGGCCTTGCCGCGTCGAACACCGTTATCTGATGGTAGTTAGTGGCATAGAGTTCCTCGGTCTTTGTGTCTACTGCCATCCCTGCGACCTGGCTCTGGCTCTGGACCTCGTAATGTCCCACGACATTTCCGGCGGAGTCTAGCTCGATTATCGACCCACCAGGAGATGTCGCAACGTACACGCGTCCCGTTTCGTTGTCTACTACAATGGAATTCGTGGAGTTCTGAGCCGACGGGGCCACCTGGACGCTCTTGTCGAAGGTGTCCGTGGCAGCATTCACCGAGTAAATGAAATTGGTCCCTGTCGCAGCATACATGACCTGTGTGGTAGCATCGATGGCAAATTGGAGTGCGCAGCATCCTGGTAGCACTATTGTACTCAGGGGAGCCAGACTGGAAGCATTCAGGACGGAGATCACGCCATCCGGATACTCCCCTACGAACAATCTGCCGTTGGCAGGGTCTAACGCGATCCCGTCCACATCGTTTGCGAAGGTCGCATTTCGTTCAAGGGTTCCCGTTCGCGGGTTAACCGAGAAAACAGTGTTTCCAGATGTGACGAACAGGTTCTGGGAAACAGAGCTGTCATAGGCTATGGACAGAATCGGATGGCCAATCACTATTTGCCGTACGAACGACAGGTTTCCTCCATCAAGAACTGCAACCGAGGTCGAGCCTGC
>DATFYS010000081.1:0-4500 GCA_035314885.1 Nitrososphaerales archaeon
GATCCAGCGCGAAGGTCAGCAACAGAAGGGCTCCTACCGCCGTGGTCTCCACCGCGACAATCCTGAATCTGGTGCGAAGCGACAGCAAACTAGGCATTAGCTCCTGCTACTATCGCGGCCATCATCCCGGCTTCGTTCTCGTAACGCAAGGTCAGGGTGATGCTGTACCAGGTCAGGGCTGCAAGGAGGTGTTCCTCTTCTGACAGGTTTGGGTTCGCCATGACCAAGACCGACGCCTCGCCAGACCTGGGATTTACTCTGAGGCTCATCAGCACGTTTCTAGATGAGTCGCGGACCACAAGCTGAGGTCGCAAGATGCCAGACCGCCTGATCCGGAAGGACTCGCCTCCAACGATTTGCAGGCGTCCGCCGCCGCTCCAATTCATTGACTCGAAAGCGTAGTCTAGATCAGAACCCGCACGACGAATTGTGATCTTGGGGCGCAGAAATCCTGACCGTTTGAAGGTCCAGCTTCCCTTTGCTGACCTGGCCACCGCAAGTGAACCGTGAGCGCCCGAGAACTCGAGAGACCCGACTTCCTGTCCGTCGAGCATCAGTCGTGATTCTGGTCCTGCGTTAACCCATGTCAGATGTCTCCATTCGTCTTTCTCCCTTGCTTTCGAATTGGTCATCGGTCTATGTCGGCTGGGCGAGGAATTTAGTGAATCGTCTAGATTCTAGGCCGTGATGGAGGTCTATCCGATCATTATCTGAGCCTGTCTCGGATCAGTTCTTCGAAAAGCCCGCCTAGGTATTCGTGGTTCTTCAGAAGTCTGTGGAGGTTCTCCCCTAGGTCAGTCTTCCGGTATGAGACCCGCGCATCATCCTCCGTCTTTGCTACGAGACGCCATTCTTGACAGAGTTTCTGCTCCCACCGCCTGAGGTTCTCCTCGTTACCCGCGATGTTGTAGAAGGCCATCCTTGTGGCCGTGCCCCCGCCCTCGTCGATTGCCTGCAGGTATCGAAACGTCCTGTTCAGGTTCCCCGACGGCAAGCCTATCCGAGGTGCTTTGCCCGCTCGAATAGACCTTTGTATCTCCGCTGCAGTTGGAAGTACCGTCTCAGGCCGAAGAAGCCCAGGCCAAGCATAACAACTGCCAGGACGATCTCGGCCACGATGTAGGTGGTCGTCTCAAAGGTCAGTGGAGAATACAGCCTGTATGAAGTGAGAGCCAGGATCAGGACGAAACCGGCCACGGCCAGGTTTGCGCCAGCCGCTTCCCGCCACATTCTGACCCCTCCTTCCAGGTCAATGACAATGCGTTTGGCGTCCATCCTCAGGTCGTCGTAGATTTCAGACAAGTTTCCGAGATTTTGGTCATCCGAAGCCAATTCGTTAGACAGATGGCCGTCTGAGACATTTAGGCTTTCGTCTACTCGTTTCGCCACATTAGACGTGACGAATTCCTTCGCACGATGGTCTCAGACCGATGGAACTCGTTGAATCTAGGGCCTCTTCATCTCGTGGCGTATCCACCAGATTGCCACAATCGTCGCGGGGATTCCGAAGATGGCCGCCACCCAAACCAGTATCGTGATCATGGAGCCCACGACGTAGTTCACCGTGAAGGTCGCAAGGTGGACGTCCCAGTTCCCGTCGAGCCAGACCTTGAATGCGAATACGAGGAAGAAGAGGAAGCCGAATCCTCCGCTGGTGCCGCTTCTGCGGCCTCCTCCGCCCCAGTGATACCCGTGCCGCTCCTCGGCGGGCAGCCTCCTCCACCAGAGCCAGGCTACCACCGCGCCTAGGATTGCCGGAATCCCGATGAACAGGAACTCCCAGAAGATCGAGTTCAGAATGAACCCTATCAGGTTCCCCATCGTCCAGAGATTCAGAGTCGGTGGGACTAGGCTCGTTGATTGGGCGTACCCGACGAACCACCAGAAGACATAGACCGCGCCGGCGACCGCTAAGACAGCTGCAATCGCGAAGACGACAGCGGCGCCCCAGTGCCTTCTCATGAATCCCTTCCAGCCGTAGTCTTCCATGCCGGCTCCTGTGGTCAGATTCTCATCCCCTTCATGATTCTCTTGTGCATGCGACAAGATGATAATAGGCATTGTGATTCAATGGAGGCCTGTACTAGCCAATGCTGGCTGGGAAGGGATAATATTCGGCCAAGTTTGGAGAAGCTGATTATCCCTGCTCCCACTCTATGCCGTCGACAGGCCCGGAAGGAGGGCGGTCGTGACCTATGGTCTCATCGCGGCCAACGCCATCGTCTTCGTGGGAGAGCTCATCTACACCAACGGCTTCGACTCATGCCTCACGTCGCAACTGTTCTACTCTTACGGCCTGGTTCCCTACGGGCTGCTGAACAACGCTCAGCTCTCCTTTCAGTGCACGTTCCCACAGCCCCAGTTGTTGGGTGTGTACAATCCGCCGGCCGCATATTTCACGCTGTTCAGCTCCATGTTCCTGCACGCGAGCTACCTGCACATCCTCGGGAACATGATCTTCCTCTTCGTATTTGGTCCGAACATCGAGGTGCGGTTCGGGCGGGTGAAGTATCTCGGGGCCTACCTTGCCAGCGGGGTTGCGGGGGCTGTTGCAACCGTAGCCATCGCGCTCTGGACGGGCACGAATCTAGTCATCCCTGAGATTGGGGCTTCGGCCGCCATTTCCGGGGTTCTGGCCGCGTATCTTGTGCTTCTGCCGCGGTCGAAGGTGATCTCAATCATCGGGTTCTTCGTCATCCCCATCAGCGCCTTCTGGTTCATCGGGGGTTGGTTCCTCCTTCAGGTGCTGTACCAACTGGGCGGCATCGATACTGGAGTGGCTTACGTGGCGCACATCGGAGGGTTCGCCTTGGGTCTCATCGTCGCGCTGGCGGTCAGAGGGACGGCGAGGGGCCCACAGGATTACGAGTTGTAAAATGTCGCTGACTGTTGGTTGATGGGGAAGTCCTAAATTCAGGCTGCTTGCGCAATGTTGGCGTGGCATCTGAGAAGGTAACCTGCCCAGCGTGTGGAAAACGCGAGGAAGAAATGGCGTTTCTGCAGTACTCAATCCGCGCGATGAACACTTCAGACACAGAATCGGCCTACTCGAAACCTGACCTGCCAGTCTGGGTCTGCCCGCATTGCGGAGTTTTGTTTACGCCCCATGCGAGATAGTCCTAGCGGTCACGTACCTGCGCTTTTGCTCGGTGCAAAGCAACCGGAATCGACCTGCATAACCTTCTTGTAGACTGCGCCTTTCGCCGGCCTCGTTGCTCAAGCTAAACGCCGTAAGCTCTGGTTATTCCGACAAGGAAGTCCTCCATTCCATCTCCCTCGAGGTCTCCAACCCTGCAATCTACGTCGTGCTCGGGCCTAACGGGGTTGGGAAGACGACCCTCTTCAGGACGGTGGCGGGGGTCCTCAAGCCCTCCGCCGGAACCGTGAGCTTGGACGGGCGCGACCTGTATACGGCCGGCGAGATGAGGCACGAAATCGGCTACCTTTCGCACTTCCCGGCGCTCCCCGAAGAGATGACCCTGGAAAGGGCGCTGGGGTTCTACGGAGGGATCGAAGGAGGGTCGGTCATCGCTGCCATACGGACCTTGGATCTCGGGGAATTCATGAAGAAGAAGGTCGGGGACCTGAGCCAGGGGCAGAAGAAGAGGGCCTCGATAGCGAAGCTCTTCCTGAGGGAGAGGAAGCTCTACCTGATGGACGAGCCGACGACCAGCTTAGACCCCGTGGTCGCCAAGGAGGTTCGGGACAAGCTCCTGGAGTTGGCCAAGGACAGGCTGGTCTTGTATTCGTCTCACAACCTGTACGAGGCGCAGGAGATTGCCGACGTCATTATTCTGATCAAGGATGGGAAGATCGCCTTCTACGGGCGCAAGGACGAGCTGAGGAGCGGCGGATACAGAGTGGGGATCAAGGCTTCGGCCGATTTGAGCAGGCTCTTCCCCGGCGGCAGGCGAGACAAGGAGTACTTCGTGGTCGAGGTGACCGGCCCCGAAAACGTGGGCGAGGTTGTGAAGAGGATCGTCGAAGCCGGAATCGCCGTTTACGAGGTGAAGGAGCTGGGGAACCCTCTGGAAGACCTGTTCATTGGGGAGACGAAATAGCTTGGACATCTGGAGACAGGTCTTCGGCCGGAGTGCCAGGATGGGGTGGAGCTACGTGGTCCTGAGTCTTCTCATGGGGGGTTTCATCACGGGTTCGCTCAATGTCGCTGCGACGATCGGCAACGTCACCTCCGGGAACGGCTTCGGCGTCAACATTGGCGCAATCTTCGGTTTGCTCGTTGTGCCGATAGGGGCGCTCGTAGGGCTTGTCATCACGACCCCTGTCTATCTCCTGTTTGTGAACGACAAGAATGCCGGTGTCCTGGAGTACCTCCTGGCAGTGGGGATGAACCAGCGGCAGATCTTCATGGGTTACCTGAAGGCGTCCTTGGCGCTCTCCCTGATCGCTCTGACACCCGTCATGGTGATCAACACCGCGTTCCACAACGGCGGACTGTCCGTCGCCCTGCTGGGGGCGGGGCTCGCTCTTGCGACGGGA
>DATFYS010000082.1:0-7266 GCA_035314885.1 Nitrososphaerales archaeon
CGTTTGGGGCTGTTCATAGAGGAAACATGAAACCTTGTGCCCCGGCGCCAGCTCCAGGTGCGGAGGAACTTCGGTGCACCGGCTGAAAACAGAGTCGCAGACGAACCGGTATCGACACCCTGTGGGGGCAGGGCGATGCTCGGAAATCGGTTCTGATGTAAGCTGGGTCCTTCTCAGAGTGAGGACGTTCGAGATCAGCTTCTTCGTGTACGGGTGTTTCGGTTCCGACGCCACCCTTCGGACGTCGGCAACCTCGACCAGTCTGCCGTAGAAGAGGACCCCCAGCCGGTGGCTGACGTATTTTATGACGTTGATGTCGTGGGTGATGAAAAGGTACGACACGTCGAGTTCGGACCTCAGCCTCTTCAGGGTGTTGAGGACCTGCGCCTGGATTGAAACGTCGAGGGCACTGGTCGGCTCGTCCAGGACCAGGAGCTGTTTGGGGACGACAAGAGCCCGAGCAAGGCTGACCCTCTGCCTCTGCCCCCCGCTGAGCTCTCTGGGGTTTCTTGGGAGCAGGTCTGGGGTGACCCCGACCAGTTGGGTTATCAGGTCTATCCGCTCGTCAAACTTGTTCCTCGGATATGTCTTCGATGCGATCAGCGCCTCGGAGATGATCTCTTTCACGGTCAGCCTCGGGTTCAGCGACCGGACAGGGTCTTGAAGGACCAGGCCTATGTTGTTTCTCAGGAAGGAGACGTCGTCCTTCTTTCTGTAGTCGATCTTCCTTCCGAGTACCTTGACTGTCCCCGAGGTCGGTCTGTAGAGGCCCACCAACACCTTTGCGAGAGTTGATTTTCCTGACCCGGTCTCTCCGGTCAGACCGAAGACCTCGTCTTTTGCGATGGTGAGGGAGACGTCGTCGAGGGCGTTTACCCTGGGGTTTCTCCTGAGCAGGCTTGCCCTGTGCTTCGACCGGAAACTGACTGTCAGATGTTCGATCTCAACTATATCTTCCATTGGATCCACCGACCTTCCAGCAGGCCGCATATCTTCCAGGTTTGACCTCTATCAGCTGCGGCTCCTCTGCCCTGCAGATGTCCTTGACGTAGGGGCACCGGGGGTTGAACTTGCAACCGCTGGGTAGCCTCGCTAGGTTCGGCGGCTCCCCCAGCTGCACGGGAAGGGGCGGGGAGTCCTCGAACCCTTCAGGGACTGAGGCGATCAGGGTCCTGGTGTAAGGGTGCAGGGAGTCATCGAGGGTTGCGTGCGTTGCTCCCACCTCCATGATCCGTCCTGCGTACATGATGTACAGCCTATCGCAGATTTGCGAGGCGACAGTGAGGTCATGTGTCACGTAGAGCAGAGTTCCACCACCGTTCCTAAGCTCCCGGAGCATTCCCAGGATCCTGTTCTGGACGTAGGCGTCGAGGCCCGTTGTCGGCTCGTCTGCGATGAGCAGCTTCGGGTTCTCGACGATTGACATCGAAATCGCTACCCTCTGGCGCATCCCGCCGGACAGCTCGTGAGGGTACTGCTCCAGGACCTCATCGGGCTTGTCGATGCAGAGATCCCTGAGAAGGTTTGTGATGAGCCTGGTGTCCCCGTCCTTGCTGGATTCGGTTGAGGACGGGTTCCTCTTCCTATGGACCTCGACGGCCTCCTCGATAAGCGATTCGATCCTGTATACCGGGTTCAAAGAATCCAGTGGCTCCTGAAACACCATGTTGATGCCGGTCCCTCGAATCTTTTCCATTTCTTCCCCCTTCAGGTGGAGGAGATTCCTGCCTTCGAAGGTGACCGAGCCGCTGACGATATCTGCTGGAGGCGAGTCGAGCAGACCCAGGATTGCCAGTCCAAGTGTGGTCTTGCCGGACCCGCTTTCGCCCACCAGGCCCACCACTTCGCCTTTGTTCACTTGAAGCGAGACGCCATTGAGCACCCTCACCCTTCCGTCGACTGAAACGAAGTCGATGGAGAGATTATCGACAGTGAGCAGCCGGGAACCCCTGTCCTCCTTTCGCCCCTCGGCCGGGAGCAACATGGCTTCAGGGACAAGGTTCGATGCCAACCGACGGGCGGTTTGCTCTAGATTCTCGTATTAACGTTTCTCAGAATCCATGGTGGGGCTGGGCCGACCGGGGGCGCCTACTCGAACTTCTCTCTTACTTCAACGAATGATTCGCTGGCGGCCTGCAGGATCTTCTCGACGTCCTCATCCGTGTGGACAGTTGAGATCAACTGTCTCTCGAAGGGGTCAGGATGGATGTACACTCCGCGGTTGAGCATCCCCTGTTGGAAGGTCTGGAACTTCTCGTCGTTCGTGTTCAGGGCTTCCCTGTAGTTCTGTATTTCGTGAAGGTAGGTGAAGAAAACCTGGTAGACCGAGCCCACTCCCTGGACAAGCACTTCGACCTTGGCCTTCTGGGCTTCCTCCTCTAACCCCTTCATCAGCTTGGTCCCGATTCTGTGCATGTTTCCGTAGATAGCCCCCCCGTTTTCCGAGAGGATTTCGAGGTTGGCGTAAGTTCCGGCAAGGCTGAGAGGATTGGCGTTGTAGGTTCCGCCGAAGACCATCTTCCCGGGTGAAACCATTTCGAGGACCTCTTTCTTGCCGGCGATGGCCGCTATGGGGACCCCTCCTCCCAGGGCCTTCCCGTAGGTGCATAGGTCTGCCTCCACCCCGTAGTACTCCTGGGCGCCACCCATGGACACCCTGAATCCGGTTACTACTTCGTCGAAGATCAGCAGGGCCTCGAACCTTTCGGCTATCTCCTTGAGCTGGTGCAGGTAGTCCGGGTTAGGAAGGATCACTCCGCAGTTCGCCATTATGGGTTCCGTTATTATCGCAGCTATGTCGTTCCTGTACCTCTTCATGATCCTCTCCAGGACCTGGGGATTGTTCCATGGTGCAAGAACGACAGTCCTCGATATCTCGTCGGGGATACCCGGGTCGTAGGGGACACTGTAGGGCTTGATTTCCAGGCCCGTCTCTGAGGGCTCGACGCCAAACATGACGTAGTCGTGTTGCCCGTGGTATGCCCCTTCGAACTTCACTATCCTGTCCTTGCCGGTGACAGCCCTGGCCATCCTGATAGCGTGCATTGTGGCCTCGGTCCCGGAGTTACAGAAGAGCACCATGTCGCTCGGCACCATTTCCTTGAACTTCTTGGCGGTCTTGAGCTCTAGTTCGGTGGGTGTTCCGAAGATGGTGCCGTCCTCGAGCTGCTTCCTGAGCGCCTCCATGATCCTCGGGTGCGCGTGTCCGTTTATCAGCACCCCGTAGGACATCAGCAGATCAATGAACCCGTTGCCGTCCACGTCCCAGATGTGAGATCCCTTTCCCTTCTGCATGAAGAGCGGGTACGGTTCGTGCCCGGCGACCCTGATGAGGGAAGAGGATCCCGAGGGGATTACCTTCCTGGCTTCGGAGAACAGTTCGGCGGATCTCTTGGATTGGCGCAGGAACTTCGTGTGGTCCATCATTTGGTCTGTCGCCTCCTGTTCCGGGGCTTCTTTTCCCGTCTAGAGATGACTCGGACCTTGCAGAGGACGAAGTGTCCTTCCTTGATCTGGAAGAGATCTCTCACTTCATCGGGGATTGTGATCCTTCCGCCCTGTATGACTTCTGCTATGAATGGAATCTCTTCGAGATTTTCCGACAATTTCCCACATCTCCCACCAATACCGTAGCATTACGGCATATTTACGTATTATTCATACTGATTTCTACATTAAGGTCACTTCCGTGGTAAAATCAGCCTTTCTAGGTACGATTTCTTTGCGCGGCAGAAGACATTCAATCCGCAAATGCGTATAATGGGCACGCATGGCTGCAAGGTGGCTGAGACCAAGATGAGAACTCTTGTCTTAGGAGCCTCAGGTCAGATTGGAGCGTACACTGTGCAGGATTTGGTGGAGTTTTCCAAAGCAGAAGTGATAGCAGCTAGTCGGAAGCTCGGGAACGTCAAGAAAGCCATGGATGATTTGAAACTGGGAGATCGAGTGAAGGTCATGGAGCTCGATGCCAGCGACACGGATGCCGTGGCGAAGGTGGTGAAGTCGGAGAGGGTGGACACCGTGACCAACTGCGCCTGGTACCAGACCAACATAGCCGTCATGAAGGCCTGCCTTCGTGCTGGGGCCCACTATACGGACCTGGGAGGGTTCTTCGACACATGCCTCAAGCAGTTGGAGTTCGACAAGCAGTGGAAGGAAGCGGGTCTCAACGCGACAATAGGACTGGGCAGCACCCCGGGGCTGACAAACGTTGCCGGAGCTGCCGGTGCAGCCAAGCTCGACGAAGTCGACACCATCAACATCTACTGTTCATGGGGGAACACCTTGCAGGTGAAAGAGCCAGGGTGGCCGGGGTACTCCATACGAACGGTAATGGACGAGTTCACCCAGGAGCCCGTCATGTGGCTCGACGGCAAGCACGTGAAGCAACCCGTGCTTTCAGGAGAGACGACTGTCACCATGCAGGAGCCGATCGGGAAGGTGACCGCGTATTACGTCAAGCATTCCGAACCGGCGACCCTGGGGAGGTACGTTGGCAAGGGCTGCAAGAACGTGACATTCCGGATAGGATTCCCAGGGACCGATTTCGCAACATTCAGGACCCTGAAGAGCCTCGGGTTCTCGGATACGGAGGGAATCCGATTCGGAGACCAGCGAATCTCGCCGCTGGATTATCTGACGGCGATGTATCAGAGGGCCATCTCAAAGTCAAGACATGACCCGCCACCGAGCGAAGAGTATGAGTATGACGCGTTCAGAATCGATGTGTTTGGGGCCAGTGAAGGATCTCCTGCAACCGTCACCTATCACATAATCACCTGGAACGACCCCGAGAGAGGCATACCTTCGGCCCGAGACACCTCCGTCCCACCGGCGGTGGTTTCGGCATGGCAATCTACTGGGAAGATCAAGGAACCGGGGGTTTTCCCTGCCGAGGCGACTGTTGACCCGGAACCATTCTTCGTAGAGATGGGAAAGAGGAAGATCAGGGTGGAAGAGCAGTTCACGGAGACAAAGAAGTTCTACTAGAGGCCGGCGGGTTATCGGAGCGGGATATTTGCGAAGTGGGGCCGGCGAGATTCGACAAGTTTACTGTGCAAATCCGGCACCAAACCACTGTGTGGGGCCCTAGCCGGGACTTGGTACGCTGAGGGCACCCAACTCAGGGGACTCGGGTGGAGGACGCACCGACCTCCTTCTCGACGCGGCCCAGCGGGGAGAGCGCCATCACCGACCTGTAGATCAGGTAGATGCCTACAACGCCAGTCCCCTGGTTCACGATAACATATGGGAGAGTGCCCGAGTCGAGAAAAGAGGTGGCCGCTATCGATAGCACCAAGGTTGAGAGGGCGAGCCCGAGGAGAAGTATGCTCTTCCTGAGTGTCCTGTCCGCGCTTCTCCTGGCCCCGACAATAAGAGCCGCAGTAAGGTAGCCCAGAATTACTGCGAACACCGGAAAGAACAGACCGTTGATGAGGGTCCCCAAGAACGACGACTGTTCAGCGGGGGTAAAGACGGCCCCTCCTATGTAGAGTGCGGCTGCAAGCGTGACGAGGACTACGGCTGCTGGCCAGCGCACCCGCGGCCAGCTGAGAGTTTCACGGTGGAAGAAGTCCGTCTCGATCGCGACGAATACGCTCCTGTCGCCGTAGGCGAAGATTATGAATATGAAGGCAATGAAGGAGATGTTGCCGTACACGATCCCGATCAGGTACAAGGTTCCGGAGCTGGGGAAGGGCACGAAGTTGTTCAGCATGACTACGATGATAGCCAGCATTAGGAAAGTGGACCAGGTGGCCCGGCTCCGATAGATACCGCTCACGAACGCCCTTCGCATCTCCAGGGCCCTGTAGATTCCCAGCACCAGAATCCCGACGATGACGACCGTGCTCCCGATGTCTATCGCCGTCGGCAGGTCAATGGACATGTGGCACGACCTCCATACCTGTGCTCGTCACGGAGAATCTGAAGTAACCGTGGAGAGGCGGCAGTCCTAGCATCTTCTTCACCCGAAAGAGCGGGGTGATGGCCAGCCCTTCCTCGTACAGCCTCATCTCGATAACCCCGTCGAAGAGCTGCTCCATCGTGGTCAAGACGTTAGGGGGATGCATCCCATCCTCAGCGAGGGCAAAGAGGACAGAGTCTTGCTGCTTGAGCTCAGAGACGAGCTGCGACCAATAGTTGTACATCGACTCCAACGGGTTTAGAACCAGGAGCGGAGAGAGGACGTCCGTCGCGACCCGAACGCGCCTTCCGACGTTCCTCTTCACGGCCTCCTTGGTGTTGAACGAAATCGAGGTAGCATCTCTAAGGTCGCATTTGATGGGCGAACCAGAGCTAGCAATCCATTCTGGGACCCTCTCCGTGCTGATCCCGCTACCCTTCATGTCCCTCAGCACGTCAGTCACAGGGCGGTGCGTGACATAGAGGCAGTAGTCTCCTTGAATCAGACCGGAGCGGACGAACCAGTAGCCCAGAGCTTCCTTCCCTATCCCTGGAGGCCCTACGATTAGGATGGCTGATTTATCTGGGTAACCGTCGCTGCCGAGAAGAGTATCCAGAGATGGAACCCCGGTGGAGACCAATCAAAGGACCTCGGCGGTAGATGGAATAGGCATCGTCTCGGGCTCAGCCGCTTGTAGTCGGTTGATGGGAGCGAGAGACCGGGCACTCCTGTAGAAGGCATAGGCCCCCACTATGCTGACAGCACCGTCTGGAAGCGCGGGGTAAGAATAGTAGAAATCAGCAGGGCTGATATTGGGGAGATTGATTATTATCGAAGTCACCAACATGTTGAGGACAGCCACAAACAGGACCACGCCTATCCACTTCAAGCTCCGTCGAAGCACGGGGTCCCCGGATCTTGTTGCCCCGATGAGCAGGGCGGACCCGCCGACGATGAATACGGGGAAGACCAGGACCGTCCACAGAATGTTTCCCAGGTCACTGTTCCCAAAAGATGGACTGACAATCGTAAGAATTATCACAGCTTCCAAAGCTGCGAGGTCGGCCCACAGTAGGAAGCGGACGCTCTCCCAATGAAGAATGCTCCGAAGGAGAGGGTCTGAACGCCGGGCGACACGAACCGTGGTGTCAATGAAGGCGAAGACAACCGGGAATAGTATCAGTAGGGTGAACCCACCTATTGCGTTGAGCGTTGGATCGATGCTGTTGTTACCGACGCGCTGGACCGCGACGAGAACGCACAAAACGCCCAACCAAAGCGCGTGATTGCGGTAGACGCGACCGACAAGGGAGTGCCTGATTGAAAAGGCCCAGTAGGCGGCGAAGAGGTAGATCGCTGCG
>DATFYS010000083.1:0-3084 GCA_035314885.1 Nitrososphaerales archaeon
AGACATGCTCAGGCCGACTGGCACAGACCCAACCCCACAGAGTAGGTCTTATCAGAATTGCTCGAGCTTGTCTTGGCAGACATTTCGTTTCTTGGTCGAACGCCTAGCCGATCCTTAGCTGTAGAGGGAAGAACCCGCGGAGGTCGTGCGTTCAAATCGCACCGGGCCCGCTTTCGGATTCTACCTGACTGACCTTGGCAGTTCTTCTAGTCCCATTTCTCCAAATCGAAGCTTTGAGACATGGGCACGTAGTAGGGTGGTCTGACAACATTTTGACACCTTTTTGCAGGACGGAGTCCAGAACGAGCCGTGTTGGTCTGTCTTCGCGCAATTTTCACCCGTGCGAGGCTGGAGGAGCACGTTATCACCGTTGATAACCGTCTTCTTAGGTTAAAACCTGGTTTCCCTGAGACAAGCTCGTGAAAGCAGGAGCACCCGAACTGGTTAGGGGTGGCCCATCCGTTCCGTTCGCGCTGACGGTGTGGCTGGTGGGTTGCGTCGCACTCTCGGCGGCATACGCACTCCAATCATTCTATCCGGCGTGGATCGGCCCGCTTTCGAATCTGTTTTCTGCGACCTGCGCGGCGATTGCACTCGGGTCCGCGATTCAATGCATCAATCGGTATGGATTCACACTCCGGACCAGGTTCCAGGCAGCTTGGATTTCCTTCGCGGTCGGCTTTGCCCTATGGACTGCAGCCGAAACCATCTGGGCAACTTATTACTTCGTCCTCGGGGTGCCGATACCCAACTACTCCTTAGCGGACGTTTTCTACAGCAGTGGATATTTGCCCATCTTCGCGGGGATGGTGCTCTACCTGGACACTTTCTCCGTCGCACTGGAGAAGAAGCGCGTCGCTGCAGCAGTCGCTGTCATGGTAGTGGCGGCCGCGGCTGTGTACTTCACGGTTGTACCCACGGAGGCAGCCGCAGGAAGAACCTTCCTGGAGACACTGGACAACATGACCTTCATCCTCCTGGACCTGGCGTTTCTCGCCCTGGTCGTGTTGACGTTTACCATCTTCGTTGGTGGCCGGATTTCCAAGTGGCTGGCGTTCGTGGGAGTCGGGGCAGTATTGTACGTCGTGGGCGACGAGGACTTCCTAATTCAGACGGCGAACGGGACGTACTACAACGGCAGCTATAACGACCTGATCTTCCTCCTGGCGTACCTGACGTTCGCCCTCGCGTTCTACCTGCACAGGAAGGAGTGGTAGCCCCGTGGTCGTGGAGGGGTGAGCATTGAACAACGAATCGAAGACGTTCCTAGACCGCGTTGATGTGCTGAAGATTAATGGGAACTTCGCCGAGCTGACGAAGCAGGCGCTGGAAGCCAAGTTCGGGGGTGGCGGGGACGCCCTTCTGAGAGACTTCTCCCCCGAGGTCCTCGGCAACCCAGTGATGTTCGCCGACGAGATGTCTGCCCTATTTGGAAGAGGAGCAGTCCAGTTCTTCTCGGTAATCACGAAGTACTACGAGTCTGGGAGGTTCAAGCCACCCCAGAGGCCGACTTTCGCGGAACAGCTGCTTGGACAGCTGGGCCCTCCCCCGGAGGGGGTGGCAGCCCCGCAAATGGTTCCCCTCCACGACTTCCGGATCAAGGACGAGGAGGGCAACTACCCGGATAACGCAGACTGACCGCGGCAATGTGAGACCAATTTCGACGGATCCGTCTCAGGCCCGAGTTCTTTTCGCAAGGCAGGCCAGCGCCTTGGGAAACACCAGCAGCTCTTCGGCGTTGGCGTGGTCATCGAAAAGTGCGTTCAGTTTCGTCTGCTCGGACCCCAGGTCCATGGCTTCTTTGGACGCAAGCTCAGAAACCGCCTGCATCAATCTGTAGATTGGCCTGTGCTGTTGGAAGATCCTGATTTCTTCTTCGGCCCCCTTCCTGCCCAGTTCACCAATCAAGAGGCGCAGGACCTGAGCCTCCTCGTCGGCAATGTGCTGCTTGAATATTGGATCCAGAAGTTTCAGGTCGCGTGATACGGCTTCGAAGTCACCTTTGTCAGTCGCTTCCTTTGCAAGCCGGAGCAGCTCGCGCATCTTGTCATGCTCTTCGACGAGTGTCCTGATCAGCCCATCGATGGAGAGGTCCCTAGGAAGATAACGCGCAGCCGACATGCCTGTCTTTAGTCGGAGGGCCGGATTAAGAATTCATCTGCGCTTGGTGAGTTCGCATCGAAATTGGAAACGTCCACTGAGCATAAATAAGAGTCGGACAACTTTTCGGGTTATGGGACAGACCGTCGACCTGACAGACAAGGCCTACAGGATGCTCGCGAACGCGAAGAGGCCAGGCGAGACCCTGTCTGACACGATAATCCGGAATCCTGACATCAGGAAGGCCAACCTTCAGAAGAGGGGCGAGGTAGAGATCACGACCACCGAAGGCAAGAAGCTCCAGGCGGGAATCGTCGAGGATCTGTGCCTGGGAACGGGATTCTGCGCCGTTCTCGCTCCTGAGCATTTCTCCCTGGAAAGGAGGGAGATCGGCGCGGAGCCCCTGGGCATCGCCGACGCGGACGAGAAGCTGGTGGACTTCGAGAGGCTCAAGCGGGCAGCGGAGTCGTGCCCCTGGAGAGCAATCTACCTGAAGGACTCAGAATCTGGGGACTACATAGTCCGCAGCGGCTAGCTCCCGGTCGTCCTCAGACCTGGCAGGGCCCAGGATTGCTTACTCCAGTAGGGAAGATGTATCCGTTGTTGTCGATCCTGAGCTGAATTTTGGGGAGGTCCACGACGGCCGGACCCTGGAGGACCTTCCCGACGGGGTCGAAGGCGGAGCCGTGACACTGGCAGTAAAGTACCGTCTGTGTTGGGACCCAGGTGAGCTGGCAGCAGACGTGGGTGCAGTAGAGGCTCACGGCCGAGATAGACCCATCGGCTAACAGCATGAGCATGTTCGTATAACCGGTCGGATACTCGAAGTAAACCGGAGTGTTGACCTTCAGGTTGCTCATCTTCGCGATGGACCCCGTAGGGGCTCCAAGCTGGGTGGTCGTCGTCTCCGACTGGAGGACGTTTGACGTCGGGAGCTTGACGGTACTCAGCGCCGCGGCCACCGCGATCAGGCCGGTCAGGATT
>DATFYS010000084.1:0-4057 GCA_035314885.1 Nitrososphaerales archaeon
CGAGACAATGGACGCGTCTGTGTTGCTGAAGGAGGTCAGGAAGGCCGCACCGTATCGGGACCTGACAGAAGAGGCGTTCATGAAGACGGCGACCTATCTCGCGCAGCTCGGCAAGATCAGGTTCGATGGCAAGACTTTCTCGAGGACAAGGCTGACCCGCGACTACTACTACGAGAACCTCTCGATGATCCCGGACGAGACGAGATATCTGGTGGTCGACGTCTCGACGAACGAGACCGTGGGCATCCTCGGAGAAGAGTTCGTGCTGCTGAGGGCCAAGGTCGGAGTCCACTTTGTCTGCAAGGGGAAGATCTGGCAGATCGAGCAGATCGCCGATGACAGGAAGATCTACGTGACCCCCGTGGAGGACCCTCTCGCCGCTCTCCCAGGATGGGACGGGGAGATGCTGCCGATCCCCTATGGGCTGGCACTTGAGACCGGTCGCCTCAGAAGGGAGATTTCAGAAGCGCTGGACAAAGGAGAGGAAGCTGTTGAGAAGGCGGCCGCCAAGATTCCGGGCGACGCCGCGGCGAAGGCGCTGGTCCTCGACCAGATCTCAGAGCACAAAAAGATGGGTGCTGCCGTCCCCTCGGACAAGCTCGTCCTCTTCGAAGGGTTCGGGAAGTACCTGATCATCCACCTCTGCTTCGGCGAGTCTGTCAACAGAACCTTCGCCCTCACCTTCGAGGAGATACTTTCCAGGAGAGGGCTGGTGAGGGTCTGGTGGCTGGACGGCTACAGGCTGCTCATCGAGCTCACGGCCGACACGGAAGACCTTGACCTGAAGGCCATCGCCAAGGAGCTGATGGGGCTCACTCCGGAGGAGCTCGAAGGGACCTATGCGGTCGCAGCCCAGCGCAATTTCCCATTCCCAGCGAGGGTGAAGTTTGTGGCGGAGCGATTCGGCGCGCTGAAGAGAGGAAAGCTCATCGCCCATCCCAACCTCTGCTCGTTGCCGACGAGGTTCGAAAAGACACCGATCTTCGACGAGGCGCTCCAGGAAACTGGGAGGGATCTCATTGACATGCAGACGAGCAAGGAGATACTCCTCGCTGTGGCCAACGGTGGCATCGCCGTGGAGACGTTTCTTGCTGGGGACAGGCCGACACCGATCGCCTACAGCCTGCTCTACAGATACCTGGAGGTTCCCGAGGCGGTGGCCCCGGACTCGCTGGGCAGATCGTCCTACCAGAGGATGAAGGCGAGCATCTTCGGGACTGACATGAGCCTGTTGTGTATGAAATGCGGAGCCGACCAGGGGCCGACGACGGTGGGTGACCTTCCTGAGGAACCGAAGTGTTCGACCTGTGGCTCCGGCCTCCTCGCACCGTGCTACTGGGGGACAGGGAAGCTCTACGACCTGGTGAAGAAGCGGGAGGAGAAGGCAGCGCTCAATGAGGAGGAGAGAGGAGAGCTATCCAAGGCGAGGAGATCGGCCGACCTTGTGCTGTCCTACGGGAAGAAGGCGGTGGTCGCCCAGACGGTGTACGGGATAGGCCCCCAGACGGCTTCCAGGATACTGGCCGAGATGCGTGAAGATGAAGAGGCCTTCTACAGGGACCTCCTCGAAGCGAAGATCCGCTTTGTCACTACGAGACAGTTCTGGGGCAACTGAAAACCCATAAACTGGAGTCAGCGAGGGCGCTTCGATTTGGTTCTAGCAGGGAAGGTCTTCCTGGTGAGGGAGAACTACGAGATGGACACCCTGGCTGAAAAGCTCAAGTCGTTCCGCGTCGAGACGGAGACCAGCGTGGAGGAGCAGGAGTTCAAGCTCCTTACGGAGGTCCAGGACCTGAGCATCGGGAAGAACAGCCTGGAGGGAACCTTCGCGTTTGACACCGTCTATGTCGTCCCCCTCAGGGGGAAGCCGGTCCCCGTCCCGCGGACCTACGAGGCTCCCTTTTCGTTCAACATGTACAAGGACAGGATGTTCCTCACGGTCTACGACAAGAAGAACAGGGCCAACAGCGTCGCCAACGAAATGAGCAAGGCGATATTCATGAGCCTGGGGCAGGTGGTCGAAGCGAGGATCGAGGCGGAGACGCTCAGGAAGTTCCATGAAGCCAACTTCGATAATTCGAAAGTTATTTTCTTCTCAGACGTTGATATTCCAAACATCAGCAAATTATCCCTTTATGGTGCTGAGCTGGGAAACACCGGCCTGTATAGCGATTACCTGACGCACGGCAAGTTATGGTACATAGTGTTCACTAGCAAGGCCTATGGGTACGTATTCGGTCTTACGAGGAATTGTATCCTGACTGCCTTTAGCAGGATGGATATGTCAGAGTTCAAGAGCTTCTTCGCCAGTCAAGTATTTCCTTTGATTGCGTGAGGGGGCTTGGCTAGCGCTTATTCAGATGGCGAACCAATCCAATCTTAACCTGTGTGGGGCGCCGTCAATTTCGCTGTAGACCTTGCCTTCTTTTTTCAGTTCTTCCAGATACTTCTTTGCATAAGAATAACCGATTCCTAGGCCTCTTCCCAAGTCGCGTGTTGAGGAACCAGGCTTGTCCTTCAACCGTTGGACCAAGGCCCTCTTGCGCTCTTCCTTCATCTCGCTCTTCGTGAGGAAGCCCGAATCCCTTCCCCTCCGTATGGCTTCTTCAGCCTGCCTGATTTTCGAAGTTGTCAGGAATGGGCGAATTGCCTCGAAAATATCCATCATGCGGGCGCCAATGGCAACTACCCGCCATGACCACCTTCCGCTCGACTCAGACCACTCGCCCTTCGTCTTTCTTATCCCCATTAGTATTGATGCCTTGTCTATTGCCTCTTCATCCTGCATTGCGATTTCCAGACAAGGCGTGAGGATGTGATTACTTCTCGACTCGCGTCCGAAGAAGGATCCCTCACCCACTGATAGGGCTCCAAGCCATGCCTTGTCTTCGACGCTTTCGAGTCTGATTCTTCCCCCATGTCGACCCCTTAATCCTTCCAGGGCCTTGGGGCCGGGATGGGCAGTCTTCGTTGAGACAACTATTTCCCCGTTCCGCGCCTTCATTGAATCGATTCGTAGTCCGCCTGTCAACAGCAATTCGAATCCTTGAAGCCCCTTCGTGACAGTGAGCTTCCCGCCATCAGGTCCTGGTATCGGGAACGATTTAGGGCACTGGGTTCTCAATAGGAGATTCGTGCCATATGCTTCCAATTGCCCGTGCCCCAAGTTGATTCTTTGGCCATCTACGTCCATAGTTAAGCCATCAGCGTCTAGGACGAGAAGCGTGTTCTCAAGGCCAATGGGTTTACTATGGTTGTACTCTTCAACGAACTGCGGTAGACCAATCGTCCTGATTGATTTAGCCAGGAATCTCTCGCCCCTCGTCGGTTTCAACTGGGTTGCGACGAAGTGCACTTCTCTTGCTTTCCCATCGTTGCGGGCATAGAGTCTCATCTTCCTTTCTGGGAAAGCAGGACGAACAACCTCAAGCTCGAGTAGCCCCTCATTCTGTGTGGCGGGCAAGTAGCGTCTTCTCATCACAAGAGAAAATCCCTTCCCATAACTCCCCGTTGTTATGCCTCGCTTGGCAGAGGAGGGACTCCCCGCCCTTGAGTTGGAATCCAATTCTGGATATCGCAACAGAGTGATTCCGGGAAATTAAGCATCCGACATTCACGTTTGTCTTGGGATGAGAGGTGGCCGAAACTACTTCCCCCTATGCGATGATCTCTGCAGAAGAGATAAGGCGATCATGGCTACCTAGGTCGTCAGGTTGCTGAAGATAGTCGCCGGGGACGCCGCCCTGGTCTTCAATCAGGGCGAGGAGAGCACCCTCCTGATCTCAGACCTTCACCTGGGGCTGGAGAAGGAGATGGCGAAGAAGGGGTTCAGCCTTCCCGCCTACTCGATCAAGATGGTTGAGAGGGTCAAGGGGATCGCAGAATCGTATGGCACGAAACGTCTGATGGTGCTGGGAGACGTCAAACACTCGGTTGGGAAGGTGGAGGACATCGACTGGGGAGTCGTCCCTTGGTTCTTCGACACCATGCTCGACCTGTTCGACGGCGTTGGAGTGGTCCCCGGCAATCACGACGGGGGGATCAAGACGGTCCTTCC
>DATFYS010000085.1:0-4817 GCA_035314885.1 Nitrososphaerales archaeon
CTTGTCACCAGCGGGCTCACGATGTTCTTCGCAATCCAAGCGATAAGGGAAGGGGACCAGCGCCGGCTTCTCGGCTGGCTCGGGGCGACGTTCGTCCTCGGGTCTGTCTTCATGGGGATCAAGGTCTCCGAATGGGTCAACCTGGGAGGGTCAGGGTTCACCCTCGGAGCCAGTCCAGAGATGTCCCTGGCTGCTTCGGCCTACTACATTATCGTCGGGCTCCATGGGGCCCATGTTACTGCTGGTCTGATTATGATGGCGTATCTGATGAAGAAAACAGGGAACGGAAGCTACAGCAAAGACAACCACGAAGCCATCGAGAACTTCGGTCTCTACTGGGCCTTCGTCGACATCATATGGTGCTTCGTCTTCCCGCTCTTCTATCTTCTATAGGTGGATTGTGAATTGAGAACTTGGGTTGCTGTCGGGGTCTGGGCTTACATGGTCCTCGCGGTGCTGACCGAGGTCGAAGCGGCCACGAGCCTGACCGTATACTCCACTGCCGCGAGCGTCGTCACGGTACTTGCCGCGAGCCAGGCAGTGGCCATCGTAGTCTTCTTCATGCAGCTGAAGGACGAGCCGGGCGGCCTCAGGCTTTTCGCGCTAATCCCCATCATGTTCCTCTCGGCCCTGCTGATCGCTATGCTGGCCTCTCTCGGGTGAAACAATGGAGACACAAACTTCCTCAAGACCCGGCAGAGGCTTCCTCCTGCTCCTCGGCTTCGGCGGAATCCTGTTGGGTGCGCTGTTGGCGGCCGAGCTCGTGGTCCCTCTTCAGCCTCCCCTTGCGGTCAGCGGGCCCACCCCAATAGCCGGCGCAGCGTCGGTCACCATGCCTCCGAACGCAGCGGTGGTCGGTTTCTCGCCGAGGAACATCACAGTCGTCATCGGAGTAAACAACACAATCGTCTGGACGAACCAGGATACCATCATCCACACCGTGTTCTCGAAATCTGTCCCGACGGGAGCGACTCCCTTCCAGTCCCTCACCCTCTCCCACGGGGACACCTTCAAGGTGACACTGAACGTCACCGGGGTCTACGACTACTACTGCTCCATCCATCCTACCACCATGACCGGGTCCGTGAAAGTGAAGGGAGGGCTCATGGTCATCATCCCAGCGGGGACAGGAAACAACAAGCTGAACTACTCCCCTGCTACATTGACGGTTGTCGTCGGGGTCAACAACACGGTCACCTTCGTCAACGAGGACATCACGACCCACACGGTGACGTCCAACGACGGGACCACCTTCGATTCGAAGGACATCCCCTCAGGGTCCAGCTGGACCTTCACCTTCGTGAAGGTGGGGATCTTCACTTTCCACTGCAATTATCACACCTTCATGAAAGGCACTATCACAGTACTGGGACAGCCGACTCCGTCCTAGCTCTCTTGAACGCCTTATTTACCCTGGGACCTGGAAAGAAGGTAGTCACGAACCTTGGTTGATGACGTGAACGAAGAAGGAAATGTCTTCCCGGGGAACTGGGACGTCGTCTCCGAGACCCTGCTCAGGACGTACGAACTCTGGTTCCCGCAGAACTGGAGCCCCGTTGACCTCCCTTGGGACGAGTGCGACGCGAAGAACTTCTCCGGGGACGAGGGGGTCGGCCAGGCCTACTGGCTCTCGAAGCTGGCCCTTTTCGAAAAGTCAGGCATCGGTGCCTTCGGCGCAGCCGCAGTCCAGGCGGCCACACACAACTTCGAAGACCCAACAAAGAAGTTCCTTTCCGCCGTCGCCTTCGACGAATGCAGGCACGACGAGGTCTGCAGGAGAGCCTGCGCCAGGGTCTGTCCGAACTTCCCGTACAGGTTCAAGCCCAAGACGACACTGGAAGAGAAAGCCCACGCAAACATCATGGCCCTCTACGAAAACGGCCGGAGGTATTGGAGCGCATTCAACCAGGCGTGGGGGAAGTATCCCCTGGAGCTCATCTTCTCGAGCTTCTTCTTCGCCGAGATAGGAGCCCAGCTTATCTTCAAGGAGGTGGGAGAACGTTCCACCAACAAGGTCTACTCCACCGCTTTCAGGAACATCACCAGGGACGAGTCCCGGCACCTTACGGGGACCCTGGTGATGCTTGAGAGGCTGGCAGAGAAAATGTCCGTCGACCAGAAATCGATGATCTCGCGCCAGCTGAAGCACGGTTTCATCTACCTCTCTCCTCTCCTCTTCAAGCCGATGAATGATTTCTGGCAGCTCCCTAACGACTTCTTCGAATACGATGAGAAGTTGGAAGGACTCGCGGCCAAGTCCGGGTTAGGGGTGCCGAAGGTCGAGGAACGTTCCGACGCATGGATGAAAGCGATCACCCGCCATAGATCGAAGATCGAGGAGCTCGGCATTCCTGTCCCCGAGATTCGGGAGATCGGCCTGAGCGGTCTGGAAGTAAACGTGAAGAAAGGCGACGAGATCATCGCCACTCCCCTCTAGGCCCGGAATCTTTTGGTCATCATCATCAGCGGAATCAGGAATCCGAAGCTGATGATCGAGCACCCAAGCCAGGCTACCAAGTAGTTTGCGCTGACCACAAGGTAGGAGTAGATCAACGGGGTGACGAAGGATCCCGTCAGCGATATGCCGTTGACCCAGGCGACCGCCAGTCCGTCGTATCTTTCCCCGAACCTGTTGAGGTCCTTGGCCCCTGCGAACGCCACAGTGTACCCCAACCCGGAAACCACGCCCCCCAGAGCCGAGCAGGCAATCGCGGTCAAGAGCGACGGATAGGCTCCAGTCGCCAGGGCAAGGCTGCCTCCCAGCAGAGCCAGTACCATCAGCCTTCGCGGCCTGTCAGACCTGTCATAGACCCTCCCGCCTAGGAACGCCGTTACAATAGGAACTGCGACAATGAGCCCTTGCACCGCACCTCCGACCGCTGGTGAGACGCCGAAGGTCTTGACCACGTAGTACCCCATAAAGCTCGAGATCACTATGTTCCCTATGCTAAGTCCCAGGGTAGCCAGACCCAGCAGGATCAGTTGCCTGTCCGCGACGATTCCTCTTAGTAGTCTGGGATCGACCCGAAAGTCCTCGGCGGGAGCGTCCGGGGGGACGAGGAACATGATGAGCAACCCGGTGAGCACTCCCAATCCTCCGCCGAGCGCGAGGCTCGGGCGCCATCCGGTGGCCGTGGCCAGCACGACCCACCCCGAGATACCAAGCAGCCCGCCAACGTCGTAGGCCGAGTTGAACAGCCCGACCCCTGTGCCGGTCTTTCCTCCCCTGAGCAGGCGAGCGACGATGACGACTCCGGGAGCAAAGACGAAAGCCATCCCCCAACCAACAAGAAAACGGAGCACGGCGGCCACCGGGATCGACGGTGCGGCCGCTGTCGCCAGCGCGGATAGCGAAGACATGAACACCCCTATCACCACCGTCTTCTTCGGCCCCCACCTGGCGGCAATCACTCCTCCTGGCAATTGCATCAGACCGATACCGAGGTAGAACGCAGACGTAAGAGTCCCGAGTCCCCCTACCCCAGAACCCAGGTCGGGCCCCATCAGGACGAAGATGGCCCCGACGTTGAGCCAGTTGACGGCGTAGACAACCCGAGCAGCGATGAGGGACGCAATGGCTCTGTTGTTCTGCCCCGATTCCAAGTCGGCAGGTTCGGCCCGGTAAACTCCCTCTATAATTCAATCGGCAGCGGGAGCAAACGCCGAAGTCCTATTCGAACCTCTAGGCTCCGATGAGGTCAGAATCTCGCCCGTTGGGTCAAAACCAGCAAGGCTCCTTGTCGGCGCTCCTCCTCTCCCTTCCCTCAACCTTGCCCGAATCCCCAAATCAGGAATTCGGAGACGGTAATGCCGGACAATCGCCGCCAATTCTGGATAATTCCGACCCGGTACTACCAAGAGAGATAGCCGCTGGAATCCTGATTAGCCCTCAAATCAACGTTCTGGGCCAAAAACCCTCAATTCTAGCTCCTTTGGTAGCATTTATATATCAATTCGGGCGAATTCAGGCCGAGGAAACTCGCAGTGATAACCGGATACTGCGTCTACGAGAAGAAAAAGAATCGGGAGATAAAGAATCCCAAGCAAATCAAACTGAAGAACGGACGGCCTGCCATCAAGGGCACCTGCGCCTCGTGTGGCAAGCAGATCTTCAGGATTGGCAAGCTGACGAAGTAGATTCCATCTCCCTTTCCTTTTTATTTTGTCCATTTGCGAGTGTGACCTCCAGCCATGCTGAGGTTCTACAACACGATGGGAAGGACGGAGCAGGAGTTCAACCCCATCAGGAAAGGGGAAGTCAGGATGTACACCTGCGGCCCGACGGTCTGGAACTACGCCCACATCGGGAACCTCAGGACCTTCACCTTCTACGACCTGGTCAGGAGGTATCTGAAGTTCAAAGGGTACAGGGTCGTCCACGTGATGAACATAACGGATGTGGAGGACAGGATAATCAAGGGGGTCAAGCAGTTCCGAAAGCCGCGGGCAGAGCTCACCGCCTTCTACGAAAATGCGTTCAAGGAGGACCTCGCGACATTGCGGATAGAACCGGCGGAGAGGTACCCGCATCCGACCGATCACATCGACGACATGGTCAAGCTCGTCAAGACGCTGATCGAGAAGGGGTTCGCCTACAAGGCCCAGGACGGCTCCATCTATTTCGACGTGTCCAAGTTCAAGAATTACGGAGCCCTGTCAGGAGTCAAGCTCGGAGAAGGGAAGGAAGCAGGACGGGTCTCCATGGACCACTACGAGGAGAAGAGGGAGGCCGCGGACTTCGCCCTCTGGAAGGCCTGGGACCCGGAAGATGGCGAGGTGTACTGGGAAACCGAGCTTGGGAAGGGGCGTCCCGGGTG
>DATFYS010000086.1:0-3944 GCA_035314885.1 Nitrososphaerales archaeon
GAACCATTCGAAGGCACTTCCCATGCACCTGGGGCAGTCGGCCTGGGGAGGGAAGCTCAGGTTCCCACAGCTGGCACACTTCGTGGTCACGAACCTCCCTTCCCTGACAGCGTCCCAGAACTCTCGGGTCCGCGAGATGGGGATGTCGAACCTGAGGGACAGGGTCCTCCGGGAATGCAGGACCGGGTCGTCTGTCATCGCTCAGCTCCTCGACAGGACTGTGACGTAGGCGTAGTGGCCGGTCCCCCCGACATTGTGGACCAGGCCGATGCCGTTTCTGATGGGGGCCTGCCTCGGTCCTGCCTCCCCCCTGAGTTGCTTGGTGATCTCAACGGCCATGGAGACCCCGGTCGCTCCTATGGGGTGACCCTTGGCCTTCAGGCCGCCGTCCAGGTTCACCGGGATCCTCCCTCCGAGCTCGGTCTCTCCCTCTCTGATCAGCTTCGCTCCCTCCCCCTTCTTGCAGAACCCGAGGTCTTCGTAGGCCATGAGTTCAGCGATGGTGAAGCAGTCGTGGCAGTCTGCGACATCAACCATTTCCGGGGTTATCTTGGCTATGGAGTAGGCCCTCCTCGCGGCTTTCACCGTAGCCTCGAGCCCCACGTAATCGTCCCTCCTGCTGAGGTTGGCTGTGTCGGATGAATAGCCCATCCCCTTGATCCAGATGGGGGTGTCGGTGAGCTTCTTCGCCACATCCTCCGATGCGAGTATCACGGCGGCCGACCCGTCGGTGAGGGGGCAGGCATCGTAGAGCTTCAGGGGCCAGGAGACGGCCTGGGAGCCGAGGGCCTTCTCGAGGGTTATCTCTTTCTGGAATTGGGCCAAGGGGTTCATCGCCCCATAGTGATGAGCCTTCACGGCCACCCTGGACATGTCCTCCTCGGTCGTCCCGAACCTGTTCATGTGTGCCACCGCGTAAAGCGCGTAGTATGCCGGGAAAGTCATCCCGTAGTTCTCGAACTCCCACATGTAGGACCCTGCCCTCCCTATGAGCTCTACAGAGGTCGGGGTGTCCACTTCGGTCATCTTCTCTATGCCTACGGCCATGGCGACGTCCGTCTCGCCGCTGGCGATGCTGTTGTGGGCCGTCTTCACGGCGGCGCTCCCGCTGGCGCAGGCAGCCTCCACCCTCATGGTCCCTACACCGCTGAGCCCGGCGTATTCGTTCACCACGACGGCCGGAAGGGACTCCTCGTACCAACCTCCTGCGCTCCCCACGAAGACGTTTCCGATGTCCTTCCTGTCGACCCCGGCGTCGTCGATGGCCTGTTTGATGGACTCGAATGCGAGCTCGCCCAGGTTGACGTCTGTCCTCCTTCCGAACCTGCTATGGCCGATCCCTACCACTGCGACCCGGGTCATGGTACCCTCTCCCTGGGCGAGCTCACTCGTATTTCAATTTCCTTGGCTGGGCGCTCGGCTCACCCGAGCACTCCCATCTCTTTGGCGACTTCCTTCATTATGGTGAGGCGCTGGATGTCGTTGGTCCCTTCGTAGGTCTTTATGATCTGGGAGTCCCTGAGTATCCTTTCCACCTGCATGTCCGTGGAGACCCCGTAGGCACCCATTATCAGCATGGCCATGTGGGCGTTCTTTTCCGCCGCCTCCGTGGCCGCTATCTTTGCTATGGAAGAGGCCTTGATGAAGTCCTTCCCCTTCTTGGTCAGTGTGGCGGCCCAGTAGGTAAGCAGCCTCGCGGTGTGCACTGCGGCGGTCATCTCGGCTATCTTGAACTGGACCTGCTGATAGCTGAGCAGGTAGTTGTCGAAGGTCTGCCTCTGGGTCGCGTAGTTCAGCGCTGCCTCGAGCGCGGCCTGCGCAAGCCCTGTCCCCTGGGCGGCGACACCGACCCGTCCGTGGTCGTAGCAGGTCAAAGCGATGTTGACCCCGCGGCCCATCTCCCCCAGGATGTTGGCCTCCGGGACCTCGAGGTTCTCGAAGACGAGCTCCACAGGCTGGTCCCCCCTGAGCCCGATCACCTCTGTCCGCTGGCCCACCGTCAGCCCAGACATCCCCTTCTCGGCTATGAAAGCCGTGATGCCGCGATGCCTCTTCTCCTGTTCCTTGGGGCTCGTCCTGGCGAAGATCAGGAACGTCTCCGCCTTGTCCCCGTTGGTGATGAACATCTTCTTCCCGTTGATCACGTACCTGTCCCCGGTCTTCTGGGCACTGGTTGTGATGGCGGCCACATCCGAGCCTGTCCCCGGCTCCGTCATGGCATGGGCTGCGATCTTCTCCCCCCTGGCGATAGGAATGAGATATTTCCTCTTCTGCTCCTCATTGCCGAACAGGAAAAGCGGGATTGACACAAGATAGGTGGCCCCCACGACGGCTGAGAAAGCTGCCGAGAACCTGGCGATCTCTTCGGTTGCGATCACCTGCGAGAGATCGTCCCCCCCGCTTCCACCGTACTCTTCAGGGAAAGGGATTCCGAACAGGCCGAGCTCTGCTGCCCGCTTGACGAGGTGCATGTCCATCTGGTTCTCCCTGTCGATCTTCTGGGCCACAGGAGCGAGTTCTTTCTCCGCGAACTCTCTCACGGCCTTCCTGAAAGCCTCCTGCTCTTCGGAGATTCTGATTTCGTAATCGCTGCTTCTAGGCGAAATGGTGCTCATATGATTAGATGCCCTCCGAGCACACGACTCTTCGATGACGTCGGGTTTCAAGTGAGAGATAACCTTTCTCCCTATTTCATCTCATTCCGGTGTCGCCTCCTCCAAAAGGCGTAAAGCGAACTAACGTCCGCCTCAAGAAACGGAGACTGTGGAAATCAAACGGGTTGCCGTAGTCGGAGCCGGTGACATGGGGCACGGAATAGCCCAGCTCTTCGCGGTAGGAGGATACGATGTGATTCTGATGGACAAGTACCCCGAGATGCTTGACAAGGCCAAGGTAAGGATCGAGGCGAGTCTTCAGAGGTGGGTCGAGAGAGGGAAGGTGACCGGCGACCAGGCCAAGGCAGCGCTTTCCCGAATCCGATACACGAAGGACATGGGGGAGGCCGTCTCGAAGGCAGACCTGGTGGTAGAGGCTGTCCCCGAATCTGTTGAGCTGAAGATGTCTGTACTGAAGGAGGCAAGCGAACTCGCTCCAAGGGATGCCATCATCGCCTCCAATACGTCCAACATCCGGATCTCAGAGCTGGCGAAAGCGGCGGTTCGCCCAGAGAGGGTCGTCGGCATGCACTTCTTCAACCCGCCGACGGCGATGAAGCTGGTCGAGGTAATCCCAGGTGAAAGCACCGACCCCTCCGTTGTTGAGACGACCGCGGAGGTGAGCGAAAGGATCGGCAGGACGCCCATCAGGCTCCTCAAGGACAGTCCGGCATTCATTGCCAACAGGATCAATGCGGCCGAGACCCTGTTCTTCGACCTGGTCCTTGAGAAAGGAATCGCCACCCCTCCAGAAGTCGACAGCTTCGCCAAAAGTCAGGGGATGCCAATGGGCCCCTACGAGCTCTTCGACTTCGTCGGCATTGACATTCCGTGGGACTCGCTGAAGTATCTTTCGCAGGCGCTTTCGCCAGAATATGGAAAGGCCGCAACCCTGCGGAAGATGGTGGAGGAGAAGAAGTTGGGCAAGAAGACAGGGAGGGGTTTCTACGACTGGTCCACCGGGAGGGCAAACATCCCTGAAGTACCTCCGACCGACAAGATCTCCCTGATGGACTTGCTGGCCATCGACATCAACGAGGCAGTGAAACTGATAGAGGAGGGGGTGGCCCGCCCCGACGACGTCGAGAAAGCGGTGGTTCTGGGCGGGAACAGGCCGTTCGGGCCGATTTCCGTCGCCAAGGACCTGAGCAACGCCGAGGTCAAGGCGAAGCTCGAGGAGCTCGCGACAAGGTTCGACTGCAAGATCTTCGCCCCGACCCGCGCGATAACAGAGGGAAAGATGCGCGATGCCATCGAGGGGAGACTTTCGCCTGCGGCGGATGGTCCCGC
>DATFYS010000087.1:0-4242 GCA_035314885.1 Nitrososphaerales archaeon
TCTCTCAGGTTGTTCGCCGGGCAGACTGAGGTCGACGCAGCGGTCCGATCGGGGTTCAAGGTCAAGGATTCCTACATGCTCCCCGAAGGCGAGTACGAGTACAGAATCGAGTACCCTCCAGACGGCAAGGGGAAGTTCGAAGGGCTGATGAGGACCCTTGCCCCGATGGGTCTGACTCCTTGGCTCACTCACTCGGGGGAGGATTTTGTCTTGACACTCAAGAAGACAGTGTCTCCTAGCCGGAAGGCCTCACGCGTCCCGGTGGTGCTCGCAGGGCTTACGTTCTTGGTGATCCTCCTTCTCTCGTTCCTCGAGTTTCAGGGCGACCAACAGCTTGCTCCCTCAATTCCATGGTACACTGTCTTCTTCGGCTTCGGGGTGTCGGTAATCGTCCTGCTCGTCGCAAGGGCACTGGTCCACAGATACGCCGCTGGACGCTCTGGAGGTGAGCCTAACTCGTCATACCTTCTCCCCGGTTTGCCCGGAATAACCGCGGGCCTTCCAACACTTGGGTTCATCTCCTATCAGCGCAAGCCTGCGCTGAACCGGGACAGGTACTTCGACATGATGATCGTGGGGCCGGTGGCCTTGCTCGTTGCGTCAATTGTCCTTCAGGTCATAGGTGATGTTACCTCTGTCCAGTCATCGGTTGCACTGACGACCTGCCAGTCGGTGAACTCGTTCGTCCAGGTCTGCCCCGGCAATCCGAGCGTCATACAGCTGGGCATCGAGTACCTCCTGGGGCCGTTGATTCCAGGGGTGACGGCCGGGCATGGGCTGGTCTCTCCCCTCGGTGACGGGGCGGCGGTTGGGTTCCTCCTCGTGTTCGTATCGATTCTCCCCATGGCGTCCTTCGACGGGGGCCAGATCTCGAGCGTCCTGTGGGGCGCCGGCAGGGCGAGGGTCGCGACCTATCTCAGTGTCGTCCTTCTTCTCGCGCTGGATACGAACGAGCTGCTCTACTGGGGGGTCGCCATCGCGGTCCTCCTCGTGGGAGGAAGACCGTTGAAACTGTCGTTCATGGACGAAGTCTCCAGAGTATCGCGAAGGAGGCTCCTCATCTACCTAGGGCTTTTGCTCATCGCGGTCCTGGCGATTCCCATACCGCACGATATCGCGACGATTCCTCTAGCCTGACGCAAGTCTACATTCTGAGGCTCTGCCCACGACATTGATTCTGGCGGTCCTCCCCGCCTTGTTCAGCAGGCGCCCTACCGCCTCTCCAGATCCCCTCGCAGTAGACAGCCCCAGCTTGGATTTGGCGTAGACCTCGGGGAGCGCCGACAACAGGAGGACGTCGTAGTCCTCCTTGAGCCTGTTGAGGTAAGAGATCTCCTCGAGTCCTTCGACGTACTTCCCCCTCTTTCGTCCTGCATCGCCGGTCCACCTACCAGTGGCAAGCATCTCCAGGGCCGGAGACCCGAGCCCCTCTGAGCACTCGGCCACAAGCAGAAGAGATCCCGATTTCCTGAGACCAGGCAATGCCGTCCAGACCTCTCTTAGGGCCATCGAGAGGGTCTCGTCATAACCCACCCCTCCCGCACCGACTATCATCCCTTTGGATGGCTGGACTTCAGAGGTGGCGTAGAGGTTCTTGATGGCGTCAAATGGCGCGTCAACGAGCACAGACCTGAGCCTCCCTCCTCTGGGTACAACGGTTGCATAGCGAGCATCATGTATGCTTTCGACAAATTCTTCGATCTTTGAGTAGGAGGAGGTCTTCGAAAAGGGGGAGGGTTCCATTTCCTTCCTCTCCTGTGCTGCAGCGGAATGTGAGTTCGCAATCCAGTTCAGTGAGGCCTGCACCTTTGAGTCGACTAGACCGAACAGGGGGTCCGGCCTACTGGTCCCTACGAAGAGCTTCGACCCAGCTTCGCCAAGTTCGTGGGCAAATGTCAGTTCGTCTGTCGCAGTGGCAATGGGCGGAGGGAGAGTGGAGACCCTGCCCCTGAGTTCAGGGAGACCCGATTCGACCCTCTTGGGGATGGCGCACAGAATCCTGAGCCCCTGAGCAGAGGTTATGACCGGCACAAGCTCGCGCAGTAATTCCAATGTGGAGGGCGCCGTGTCGCAGATGAACAGGGAGTTCACTCCGCCAAGCAGTCCCCCATGGCTTTCCTGGGGGGCCGATTCCCCTTCCGCCCGGGTCTCGACCACCGTGCCGAGGTTCTCGGCCTGGACCGTCACCAGGGTCTCAACGGGGCCATACGGTATCCAGAGTTCGGGCAACCGTCTACCAAGCATCCAAGTTGGTTTTTAAGCTCGAAAGGGTGGCGCCCGCCCTATGTCCTGGAAGAAGCGCCGGGATATGGTGCGGGACCTCGCGGAAGGGCTTGTGAAAGCAGGCGCGCTTCAGTTCGGGCCCTCGACCCTCCCCGACGGGAAGGAAAACTCCTATTTCATCAACTTGAGAGGTGTTGCCAGCTACCCTGGCCTCTACCGTCTGGTGGTCGACGCTGTTGGGGATGTCGTCTCCAAGAAGGCTGGGAAGGCGGACGCCCTATGCGGGGTGCCGATGGCTGGTCTGACCATAGCCTCTCCCGTTGCCATTGCCCTCGGAAAGCCACTGCTCTACCTCAGGTCTTCGGGAACCCGAGGAGACAAGGCGGTCGAAGGTGATCTGAGGCCAGACTGGAACGTAGTTGTGATTGATGACCTTGCCGAAACGGGGAAGACCATCCTATCGACGGCAAGGGTTCTCGAGCTTGAGGGGTGCGAGGTGAGCCGTGCAGTTGTGCTCATCGACAGACTCGAGGGGGCTAGGGAGAGGCTGAGCAAGAGCGGGATAGCCCTCCACGCGTTCACAGACATCCTCGAGCTTGCTGACGCCCTGTTTGCTATGGAGCTGATCTCCGAAAGAAACCTGAAGTCAATAACAAAATCGGTGGGAGGGCGTCAATAGACCATGAGGTTCTTTTCTTCCAGCGTAACGTGCAGGTTATTGACGGCCCTGTAGACTTCGCTCTCCTTCTTCGCGCCGGTGCAGACGAGTTTCCCGGAAGCGAACAGAAGGATTACTGTCTTTGGATCAGCCATCCTGTGGATCAGGCCCGGAAACTGCTCCGGCTCATACATTGACTTCGGGAGGACCCTGGCTGCTTCCTCGAGGTGGACCTTCCCGCCCAGGCTTGCAGATGCTACGATGTTTTGGATCTCCACGACGGCTTCGTTCTTGATTGGGATCTTCCCTTTCTTGAGCTGGCGGACCACTTCCTCGACGGCCTTGCGCGCCTGCTCTTCTGACTTGGCGCCTGTGCAGACCATCTTCCCCGAGCTGAAGATCAGGGTGGCCGTCTTCGGGTTCCTTAGTCTGAAGACAAGGCCTGGAAACTGGTCAGGATGGTATTCGACGCTCACGAAGTTCTTTGTGATCAGGTTGAGGTCGACTGTCTGGTTGATTGAAGCTGAAGCGACTACGTTCTCGATGCTGACGATGGCTTTAGTTTGAGGCATACAAACGGCCGATTTCTGTTAGTATATAAAGGGTATATAAGGCGGGGGCGAAAATCATTGTTGGCCGGCATTTCGTCATGGCAACGCCAGAAACCAAGAATTCCTCGGGAGTTAAGCGTGGTCCTTCCCTGATACTCATCGTCGTTCTGATGGTCATAATGCTCGTCATAGGGGCGGAAACAGCCTACTTGTTCGGATACACAGGCTCACGCACCGTCACGTCCGTTTATACAACCAGCAACATCTCGACGGTATTCCTCCCCAGCATGACTCTGGAGAACTTTGTCCTCTGCTCCCCAAACGCGTGCGGCACACGCAGCGCAAGTCTCACTGGCACAATCATTCTTGGCGCTGGTTCGCCCACACTTGCAAGTATCCATCTATTCCTCAACGGCACCGATGAGGGAATCCAAAACTGCGGCGCCGGGTACACGTCGTGCCAGGAATACATTCCCCAAGGTCTAATCTTCTATTACAAACCATTGGGTCCGGGCGGGCAAATCGTCCCCGGCAGAGGGTATGATGTTGAATTTGTCGCGGCTTTTCAGGGCAACCTCACGTCAACCGCATACGCCTATCTGACTGCTCAGTAGCACGAGAGATAGTTGCGTGAATCAGGGAACCGACTTGTCGGCATTTCCTTCTGGCGGGGCAGCTTTGTCACTTTCGGTCTCCTTGCTGTGGGCGGGTTCCCCGAGCCAGAGGTAGATGATGGCAATTAGTATCAAAGCCGCGATTATGTAGTTCGTCCCGTAAGGTAATGATGCTATTCTCTCGATGTACGGTACC
>DATFYS010000088.1:0-3019 GCA_035314885.1 Nitrososphaerales archaeon
CGAATTCGTCCGCGAGGTCCACTTCCTTGTATCCAGGTTTGCCCACCAAACGTTCCGAAAGCGACCGAGCGAAGGTCGTCAGGGGCACCGCGATAGGAGCCAGAATTGACGTCAGGGTGATTGTCGAAGGCGCGAGGAAGAGGGACATCCTGAGCGCGTTTTCGATGCCTATGGCCTTGGGAAGGAGGTACAGCAGGGTCATGATGACGAAAGAGCCCGCGACTGCGCTGTAGACCCAGCCGATGGGTCCGAAGAACTCGGAGAGACTCAGACCTATGGTAGATGCGAGGATGACGTTCGATATGGTGTCGATGAAGGTTGTCACGCTGACGAGCCTGGTCTTCTCGCTCACGATCTCTAGAGCTTTCGAGGCCCGGGACGACCCGTCGCTGATGGCTGAGCTCAGGGAATATGGACGGAGAGTGAGATAGGTGGCTTCGATCAGGGAAGACAAGAACGCTACGAAGGCAGCTACGATCAGAGAGGCAACGACCAGGAGTGATACCATCAGCCGACGACCTCGAGATGCGGGGGGTTAGCTGACAAGGGTGCCTATCTTTTCACCATGGACGGCCTTGATGACTCCGCGCGGTTCGTTGCCGTTCAGCACGACGAGCCTGACCCTGGATTCGAGGAGGTGGCCGACAGCGACCGGGTCTACTATGCTGTGGATGCCGGGCCTGTGGTTGCCCCCAAGGAGTTCTTTCATCTTCTCGTAGGTGATGTGGTCGAGCTTCTTCGCTCTCTTGTTGACCCTCGGATCCTCGGTGTAGATCCCGTTCTGGTCCGATGCTTTGATGAGAATGTCAGCCCTCCACCTCTGGGCGACGATGGCCGCGACCGTGTCGGTCGTAATGCCTGGCTTCAGGCCCCCCATGACGGCCACCCTGTTCCTCGCCAGTCTCTGGAGCATTCCGTCGATGGAGGTGGGCACGGAGCTGACGCCCCCGAGCTTCATCGCCACGAGCCTGGCGTTGAGCCTGGACGCGTGTATCGCGATGGTGTCTTGCTGGTAGGGGGACAGACCCATGGCAGCGGCGGATCTGATGTACTCTCGGGATACCTCGGCGCCCCCAACGACGACCCCGATGGAGTGCCCTTCGAAGTTGAGCTCGGAGATCACCTTGCCGTAGGCATCCACCACCTTGGGGGAGGGGGGCGACCCCAGCACGGACCCGCCTATCCTGAGCACCGCTTTCAAGCTTCGAATCTCTCCTGTGCTACTTCATGAGGTGATAGGTTTTATAAATGGGAGAGGGGTTTTGGCTTCGAGATGCCTGCTACCGCCGCTCCGAACGCAGTTCCTTCCGCCTGACTAAGAGGTAGCTCCGCATTGTCGACCAAGACGGACTCCGTTAGGTTATACAAGGTTAGGAAGCTCATCTCCGAGCTGAGCAGCAAGGAGGGGAGGGGCACAGAACTCGTCTCACTGTACGTCCCGCCCAAGAAGCCCATCCACGAGGTGATCTCCAACCTTCGAGAAGAGTGGGGGACGGCGGGCAACATCAAGTCGGACACCACCCGGAACCACGTCCAGGACGCCCTTACGAAGACCATGCAGAGGCTCAAACTGTACAGGTCGGCACCCGACACTGGGCTGGTGATCTTCTCCGGGGCGCTCCCGACGAACGGCCTGGGAAGCGAGGTGGTCAATGTCTACGAAATCGTTCCGCCCAAGCCGGTGACTGCCTACCTGTACCAGTGCGACGACCACTTCCATCTGGAATGGCTCAAGGACATGCTCAGGGAGGAAAAGGTGTTCGGGCTCCTCGTCATCGACGCGAGCGAAGCCGGCCTCGGGATACTGAGCGGTGACAGGCTCGAGGTCCCCGACCTGATAACCTCCGGGATCTCCGGCAAGACCAGGAAAGGAGGACAGTCGGCCCGCAGGTACGAGAGGGGGAGGGAGATGGAGCTCACCTACTACTATCACAGGGTGGCCGAGCACGCCACCAGGGTCTTCATCGACAATGCGAAGGTGACCGGCATGATAGTGGGAGGGCCGGGGCCGACCAAGGACTATTTCCTGAAGGGCGGGTACCTGCACTACGAGCTTCAGAATAAGGTGGTCGCAGTCCTAGATCTTGGCTACTCAGGGAGAGAGGGGGTGAGGGAGCTGGTGGAGAAGGCGGCGGACACCCTGAAGGACGTGAGGCTTGTGGAGGAGAAGAAGCTGGTCCAGAAGTTCTTGGCCGAGGTGAACAGGCAGGGAGGGCTGGCGGTCTACGGCCTTCCGAGAGTAATCGATGCCCTCAGGAAAGCGAGCACCGAGGTGGTCCTGGTGTCTGACGATTTCGACACTGTGCAGCTCGACGCCCTGTGCAGGAAATGCGGGACGGTGAAGAGCGAGAGGGTCGCCGCTTCCGGAAAGGTGCAGAAGAGACAGATGATGATGTCCACGGCATGCACCAGATGCGGTGGTATGGACTACGACATCGTGGAGAAGGACGTGGTCGACGTGCTGGAGGAGTTGGCGTTCCAGGTCGGATCCAAGGTCGAGGTCATCTCCTCGGGGACTGAGGAAGGAAGCATGTTCAAGAGTTTCGGCGGGGTAGGCGCGATTCTCCGCTTCAGGGCGGCCTAGTCCGCGTCAACAGTCTGAGCCGGAACGGTCTGTCCGACTACGAAGACGAAGTAAGACGTGCCCTTGGCGATGGAGGTTCCCAGTCGCACCGTGGTCACCGTGCCGGAGTAGCTGAAGTGAACGGAAGCGCCCGGCGCCAGGGTGTATCCCGCAGTTTCGAGGACGGACTGCACCGGTCCCATACCCATGTCATCGCTGTGGACAGTCTGAAGCGTACCGTTGGAGTCGACCGCGAAGACGAACGAATTCGATAGGGCCCCCGTAGCCGCGGCGGCCGTGGCTACCTGGGAGGTTGGAGCAATCACCACCATCCTTAGGACGAACGGATCAGAGCCGCGGTTGGTGGCTTCGAAGGAAAACGAGCTAGAGGCAAGGAGGACCTCGTTGATGGTGACGTTTCCGGAGTGAGCGGCCATCAGGGGCTGGCTCCACGAG
>DATFYS010000089.1:0-4839 GCA_035314885.1 Nitrososphaerales archaeon
GCTCTCAACCTGGTCGGTGACGAGAAGAAGTACGGGAAAGAGCAGTCAGACGACATCTTGGAAGGCAAAAGGACCCTTATTCTTCTACGACTTCTCTCCCAGGCAGAGCCAGACGAGAGGAGGAAACTCGGCGCCATCATGAGCAAGCCTCGCGATCAGAAGACCTCTGCCGATGTGGCCTACGTCCTCTCGCAGATGAAGGATACCGGTGCCATAGTCTACGCGAGAAAGCGAGCTGTGGAGCTCATGACGGAGGCAGTATCGACCCTTAGGAGCATAGAGTGGGGAGGCGACCCTGAGGCGGTGGGGCTGCTTCAATCCTTTGCCAGGTTCGCAGTAGAACGAGAATGGTAGCCCACGGAAAGCTTCCGGAGAAGGTCAGTGCAGCCGTTGAGGCAGCTGCCCTTCTCAACGCCTCACGCCACGGGGGGAAGGCTGAGGCCGGAGCCGTCATTGGCAGAATCCTTGCCGAGTTCCCGGAGTTCCGCAAGGACCCCTCACCGGTCGCATCGGCGGTCCAGGCCGCTGTAAAGCATGTGAACTCTCTGTCCCTTGAGCAGCAGACGAAGGTACTTCAGGACCGCCATCCTGAAGCGACAACCCCCGCCCCCCGGGAAGGGCGCCGAGGACTTCCTCCTCTCCCCAACGCCTCGAAGGGGAGAACTTCCTTCAGACTCCCCCCCGAGCCGTCGGGGTACATGCACATCGGCCACGCCATGGCTTTCACCATCAACTACCTGTACAAGGTAGAATACGAGGGGGAGCTCTGGCTGCGATTCGAAGACACAAATCCGAGGAAGGTGGCACGCCGGTATTACGACAGCTTCCGCAGGGACATTACGTGGCTGGGGATCAAATGGGATCGTGAGAAGAACGTCTCCGACGACATGGAGATCATCTACGCAAAAGGGGAGACGCTAGTCCGGGATGGGAAAGCCTACGCATGCTCCTGCGACATCGCCCGTGTAAAGCAGCTCAGGTTCGAAGGCATAGCCTGCGAACACAGAGACGCTTCCGTGGAACGGAACCTGAAGACCTGGAACGAGCTCCTGTCCAAGAAGCACAAGGAGGGTGAATACGTTATCCGTTTCAAGGGAGACATGCAGAACACAAACCTTTCTCTGCGTGATCCCAACATCTTCAGGGTGATCGACCATTCCCATCCCCTCACTGGGGACAGGTACTCCCTATGGCCGACCTACGACGTCGCCAACGCCATCGAAGACGAGCTATGCGGTGTGACCCACGTGCTCAGGAGTTCCGAGTTCCGCAACGAGCTACAGCAGATGATCAGGGATACCCTTGGCCTCCGGCGCCTCGAAGTAATACAGTTCTCGCGATTCAACTTCAAAGGGACCCCGGTGGGAAAGAGGTACCTGCGCCCGTTGGTGGAGGAGAAGCTCGTCTCCGGCTGGGACGACCCCCGGATGCCGACCATCCAGGGGCTCGAACGGAGAGGGATCGTCCCCGAAACGATCCGGAACTTCACGCTGCAGGTCGGGTACACCAAAGCGGAACACGAGTTCGACTGGAGCCTTCTGATGTCGGTCAACAGGAAAGTCCTCGACCCAAAGGCCAGGCGGTTCTTCTTCGTCCCCGACCCGGTGCGGTTGCACGTCTCTGGTGCACCCAAGCGCTCGGTGACCATCCCCTTCCATCCTGACGAACAGCTCGGCGAGCGCACGTTCGATACCGATGGCGACTTCTATGTCCCCTCCGCCGACATCAAGAACCTCAACCCCGGAGACACATTCAGGCTCATGGATCTCTTCAACGTCCGGCTCACGTCGGCGGGAGGAAAACCCGCTGCGAAGTTCGCGGGAGACGAAATTCTTGCCGGGACCCGGAAGCTCCAATGGGTGTTGGATGAGAAGAACCCTGTCAAGGTCCTGGTCCCGGGGCTGCTCTTCGACGAGAAAGGGGAGTTCAACAAGGAAAGCCTGAAGGAGGTGAAGGGGCTTGCCGAACCATCAATCTCAAAGGCCGCCGTCGGTGAGATTGTCCAGTTCCCTCGGTTCGGCTTCTGCAGACACGACTCGCTCAGCACCTTCATCCTCTCGGCCTGACCCCTTTCCCGGGTTCCGTTCTGGAACCGTTTATATTCTGGCCACAAAGGGCTGGCTTGGGAGATTTGAAAGATGACCCCAGACAAGAAGCCTTACTACATCAAGTTCGAGACACCTAAGGAAGTCTCGGAGGCAGCCTACGAGGTGCTTAGGCAGGCTTCAAGGACCGGCAAGGTGAGGAAGGGGACCAACGAGACCACCAAGGCCATCGAAAGAGGGACCGCGAAGCTTGTCGTGATAGCCGAGGACGTGACCCCTCCAGAAGTGGTCGCGCACCTTCCGATACTGTGCGAAGAGAGGAAGATTCCCTACGTCTTTGTGCCGTCCAAGGACCAGATAGGACCCGCCATTGGGATTGACGTTTCCACAGCCTCCGCCGCAGTGCTCGACGCTGGGGAGGGATCCCAGATTCTCGAGCAGGTGACGCAGGAACTGGCGAGGCTGAAGAAGACTGCATGAGCAGCAAGAAAGAAGCTGAAACTCTAACTCCTGCCGAGATTGTCCAGATTGTTGGTAGGACAGGGGTCGCAGGGGAGATCACTCAGGTGAGGGTCAAGATTCTGGAAGGGAAGGAGAAAGGGCGGATCCTGACCAGGAACGTGAAAGGCCCCATCAGGCTCGCCGACGTCCTGATCCTGAGAGAAACCGAGCGAGAAGCCAGGAAGCTGAAGTAGCCCTTTCGTCGTTGCCGACCCGCCGATTTCATCGAGTCCTTTATATTCCGAGTTCCAAAGGCGATGAAAGAAGAGGTGCGGTAGTCTGAGATGTATGTTCCAAAGAGATGCGCTTTCTGCGGTAAAGAAGTCAGGCTCGGCAACGGTATACTCTTCGTAAAGAACGACGGTTCCACCCGCTCCTACTGCTCCACCAAATGCAGGGTCAACGACCTTAAGCTCGGAAGGGACCCGCGCAAGCTGAAGTGGGCGAGGAGACCAGGGGCGAAATGACCGAAGCTGAGAGGACCCTAATCGTCGTCAAGCCGGACGGGGTCAGCCGAGGGCTGGTCGGAGAAATTCTGGGAAGGTTCGAAACGAAGGGATTCAAGATCGTAGAACTTCAGATGCTGACCATGTCCCGGTCTCAGGCCGAAAAGTTCTACGCGGTTCACAAGGAGAAGCCGTTTTTTGGGGAGCTCGTCGCGTTCATAACTTCAGGTCCCGTTGTCGGTGCAGTCTTGTCAGGGAAAGACGCTGTTGCCACGGTCAGGCGGATGGTCGGGGCGACAAAGAGCTGGGAGGCTGCCCCAGGGACGATCCGCGGAGACTTGGGTTTGGGGCTGACCGACAACACGATCCACGCTTCAGATTCGGCAGAGAGCTTTACGAAGGAGCACGCGGCATTCTTCGGCAAGTGAGCGGGTGGGGGCGGATAAGGGGCGAAATGAACCATGCCGGAAACAAGGGCAAGGCTGAGGCAGCCAGTCGTAGTAATACTCGGGCACGTGGACAGCGGGAAGACCTCGCTCGCAGACTCCCTTAGGGGCACAGCTGTCCAGGCACGCGAAGTAGGCGGAATCACCCAGGAAATCGGGGCCAGTTTCTTCCCGATGGAGACCCTGGAGAAGATCTGCGGCCCCCTCCTTAGCCGGGCGGGAGGCGAACTCGAAATCCCGGGTCTTCTGATGATTGACACCCCGGGGCATGCAGTCTTCTCCAACCTGCGCCTGCGGGGAGGTTCAGCGGCCGACATAGCGATAGTCGTCGTCGACGTCCTCAAGGGACTGGAGAACCAGACCCTGGAGAGCATCGACATTCTCAAGCAGAGGAAGGTACCTTTCCTGGTAGCCCTGAACAAGATCGACATGATCAAAGGATGGAAGAAGGGGAGCCACGGCCCGCTCCTTCAGCTGATGAAGGAGCTGCCCCCGGAGTGGAACGACGAGCTCGAGGAGCGCCTGTACAACGTGGTGGGAGGCCTCGGGAGACTGGGGTTCCAGTCGGACGCCTACTACAGGGTCAATGACTTCCGCCAGCAGGTCTCCATCGTTCCTGTCACAGCCAGGGCCAAGGTCGGGATCCCCGAGATGCTGGCCATGCTGATTGGTCTCGCCCAGCAGTTCCTCAAGGGGCGCCTCGAACTTCCGGACTCGAAGGGACGGAGAGGCAGGGGGATCATCCTGGAGATGCAGGAGGAACCCGGAATAGGTGGAACCGCGAACGTCATCCTTACCGAAGGGGTCATTCATGTTGGTGACCATGTGGCGCTGGTTAGGAAAGAAGGGGCGTTCAAATCCAGGATCAAGGCACTTTTCATGCCGAAACCCCTTGACGAGATGAGGGACCCCCGGGACAAATTCACCTCGGTCAGCTCCGTCTATGCCGCTGCCGGGGTCAAGATGGTGTCCCCTGACCTGGCGGGAGTGGTGGCCGGGACGTCAATCGCCACCTTTGCAAACGAAGCGGAGTTCGATTCGATCAAGAGCGAGATGGACAAGGAACTCAGAAACGTCCTGGTGAAGACCGACAACATGGGGGTCATCGTCAAGGCCGGGAGCGTCGGCGGGCTCGAAGCCCTGCTCCGCATGCTGGAGGAGAGGGGAATCCCGGTTAGGGAAGCGGACATTGGGGACATCTCAAAGGGGGACATAGTCAGCGCGGCCGTGGTGGGGGAACACGACCCCTACCTTGGAGCCATTCTCGGATTCGACACCAAGGTTCTTCCGGAGGCCAAGGAGTTCGTGGGCCAGACCCCCGTGTTCGTCTCTGCCATCATCTACGAAGTCATCGACAATTATGTGAACTGGGGAGCCACCAAGAAGGACGCCGACGAAAGG
>DATFYS010000090.1:0-2163 GCA_035314885.1 Nitrososphaerales archaeon
TGCCTGTTCAGCCTCTCAGCCACTTCGAAGACGGGTAACCCTGATCCGGTGACGACCAGCTTCTCGATGGAATCCTGCCTTGCGGCCAGCTCGAGGTAGTCGGTGGCATCCGCAAGGATGTTGACACCAGGTTTGTTCGACCCGGCAAACAGGACCGCTTTGGATCTGCTCCCGGTGGCGATGACCACACTGTCGAATCTGGCGCTGGACTCCGACCCATAGACTCGGTGGTCGGGGCCGAGGGACCTGGCTGCAAAACCAAACAAGACCTCGACCCGGAGGGTGCTGAGGAGATGGCTTCGACGAGGCTGGGTCACCTCGCCGTCAAGCATCCTCGACCAGAGTGTCCTAGGAAGAGGCGGGTGGCTGGACCTTTCGAGCAGCGTGACCTCGGCGCCACACCTCGCGGCTTCAACAGCCGCCTCCGTGCCAGCGGTCCCCCCTCCCAGGACGCAGACCGTGACCACACACAAAGGCGCCGCTCCTGAGGGTTATAACGGGCCGGGCAGACGAGGGACCCGTGCTCGTGGGAGTCGTCGGTAAACCTAATGTCGGAAAGTCGACATTCTTTGCAGCCGCCACTCTGAAGGACGTCCCCATAGCCGACTACCCGTTTACCACAATCCAGCCCAACGTAGGGGTCGGCTACCTGAGAACGAAATGCGTGCACATGGAGATGGGGGTCAAGGACACCCCAAAGAACTCGAGGTGCGTCGACGGGAACAGACTCATCCCTGTGAAACTGGTCGACGTCGCGGGTCTCGTCGAGGGGGCATCTGAGGGCCGGGGACTGGGGAACCAGTTCCTCGACGAGGTGCGCCAGGCTGACGCCCTCATACAGGTGGTGGACGCATCGGGTTCCACCGACAAGGAGGGGAGGAAGGTCCCGCCGGGGACCCACGACCCGGGAGAAGACATCCTCATGGTGGAACACGAGTTCGACCTCTGGGTCTACGGGCTGCTCAAGAGAGACTGGGAGCGGGCATCTCGCTCGATCGAGCAGACCGGGGGCAAGATCATGGAATACCTTGCCAGCAAGCTCTCGGGGCTCTCTGTCACCTTTGCAGACGTCGAGCAGGTGCTGCTGCATCTTCACCTGAGGACCGAGAAGCCAAGCCAGTGGACTGAGGATCAGCTTCTGCAGTTCGTGGTGCAGCTGAGGAAGCTTACCAAGCCATCTCTTATCGCGGCCAACAAGGCCGACCTTCCTTCATCCATGGCAAACATCGAGAAGCTCAAGAAGACCGGCCGTACCGTCGTCCCCTGCGCCTCCGAAGCGGAGCTGCTGCTCAGAAGGGCTGCCGAGCACGGCCTGGTGAAGTATGTCCCCGGAGACCCGAGCTTCGACGTTGTGGATCCTGGAAAGCTCTCGTCGGCCCAGGACAACGCGCTTAAGATGGTCCAGGAAAGAGTGATGGGGGTATTCGGTGGAACAGGGGTCCAGGCGGCCATCAACCAGGCGTACTTCGGCCTCCTCGGAAGCGTGGTCGTCTACCCGGTTGAAGACGAGACCAGGCTATCGGACAAGTCAGGGAATGTCCTCCCTGACGCCTATGTCATGAAAGGGGGTTCGACAGCGCTCGACCTGGCCAGGACGGTTCACAGCGAGCTGGCAGACAGCTTCCTGTTCGCGATAGACGCAAGGACTGGAAAGAGGCTCTCCGCGGACCACCGTCTCGCGGATCGAGACATAATCAAGATAGTATCAAGCGGCAAGAGGGGCTAGGGGCTCTGGTTTCGAGGCCTGGGGGCGAGAGATCAGTTTGCTCTTTCTCACCCCGACGTGACGCAGGTGAGTAACCTTCTTGGCTTCGTTGTAGACGTCTGATGCGACCTTCTGCAGGACGAGTTCCTGTGCGAAGCCTTCGTAGTTCATCCCCCCCGCCTTTTCCCCGATCACCCTGTCCATGATCACCCTAAGGTCGTGCTTCTTGGAACTGTTCATCTTACCCTGGGAGAGCGCTGTGCAGTACACCCTGACCACGTATCCGTCCTTTGTGCGGTAGTCCTTGATGAGATCCGACATCGAAGAGCCCCTGCGGATAAGGCTCCTTAGGAACTCCCGGGAGTATTCGTGACCCTTGAACACGGTGTGGGCGGTTTCCCCTTCGATCCTGTCGATCTGGAAGAAGAGCTTGAAGGCGTAGTGCTGGGGGTCCTGCT